>NZ_JBFSUX010000017.1:0-88248 GCF_041467595.1 Vibrio sp. 10N.247.311.13
ATATTCATCAACGAGTGCCCACACAGATTGATAGGTTTAAATTATTAAAGAGCTTCTCTTCGTTGTGACTTACATCACTTCGGAAGAGGCGGCCATTCTAGCGATTTAATTCTCAGTGTCAAACACTTATTTGGAATTAATTCCTACTTTCTAAAAGTAGAAGCGAATCATCGCTTAAAGCTAGTTGCCTTACTAACATTTCTCGCTGAAGCCTTGTGGCGTCTGCCGTGTCAGTGAGGCGGCATTATAGAGATGCCGCTCATATTGGCAAGCAATAAATGCGTTTTTTATTAAAAAAAGAGGTTAAGCGAAGACATTTCAACCAAGGGCTTATTTATACCACTTTCACCCCAAGTTTCGAACAAATTACCCACAACGACCTGTGGATAACTACTCTCCACTATCAAAAAAGTAAGATAAACGAGCCCTAGGGTTTAGATACTCTCGAACTTGTTCAGGTAATTTGCTTGGATGAACGGCATTAACGATTTTGATCTCTTTAATAAAGAGGTCAATGATCGGAGCTTGGGTTCTTGGCACGCTAGGATCATAGATAAGTACATTTGGATAAAGCATATGTTTAGCGTTAACGGATATCACAATCCCAATCGAGTCATTTGAAAGCTGTACTACAGTTCCTGGTGGATAGACTCCCATGAACTTAACTAACAGCCCCAAGTTATCTTGGCTATATAGATGCTTGCAGCTCTTATATAGGTGGGACAGTGCCAAATACGGGATCATTTGTTGAGATTGCGTTTTACCATGGCAAAGGTTATCAAATGCATTAGCCACGGCGACTATCTTGGCAAATTCATCAATCTCATGTTCTTTTAAGCCCTCGGGGTAGCCAGAACCATCATTCATCTCATGATGTTGAGCGATCACCTTTTTAGCACTTTCAGGAAAGTCATCAATTGCCGATACAATATCCGCACCGTATTTAGTATGAAGCTTCAGGTAGTTCTCTTCTGGCACCGTTAGTGCACTCTGCTTTCTTAGTATCGCGACTGGTATTTTGATCTTGCCTACATCGTGAAACAACGCTGCGAATGAGAGGTCTTTCAATTGCTGTGTGTTATAGCCTTTGGCCTTTCCTATCATCAGTGCAACAACCGAAACATTTAGAGTATGAAAGTAAATATCTTCGAAATCTGCTTTAGCATTCATAAGGTGCAAGGTGACGTTATCATCGCTCACTAGAGTTTCAACGATATCATCAACAAGAGCCTTAACCTCCCCTACCGCATCTAAAGGTCTGTTACGGATCTTGGTCATCACAGATCGCATTCGAGCAAGCGAACGTTCAAACTCTCTCTCACAATGACTCACCCTGCGGCGGTAAGAGCTAAGGGTTTCGATACGCTCATGCTTATCTTTCCACATTCTTTCCGTTTCAAGGCTTACCTGTGAATCAATATCGACTTCTTGTTCACCTACGTGATTAACAGGTAAAGGTGAGGTATCACTTTGACTCAGGTTTATATAGACGTGCTTAATCCCAAGATGTCGAATTACTTTTACTTGAGCGTCATCTTTGATTTTAAAGCTGTTGAATAAAAATGGGTGTTCATTCCATTTTACGGGGAGTCGTATATGCAGACCGGGCTGAATGCGATCTACGGTAATCTTTATGCTGCCCATTTTTATATATAATATTGATGATTAATCTCTATTTATAATTCTAATAAAACCAAGCAGCAATTTCACTATCCAATTTCACAGGCTCAACTTAAAGAGTCGCAGTGCACCATCCAGCGTATACCGAATTTATCTTCTACTTTGCCAAATCGAGCCCCCCAAAAAGTATCTGCGAGTGGAGTCATTATCCGCCCTCCCTTCTTGAGCTTTTCAAAGATTTGCTCTTGAGTCGTCGTATCCTCAGTAACAAGGGAGAGTGCAAGATTGTTTCCTTCTAATTCTTTCGCTTTGACGCCATCTGACATCATAAGCTTCATACCGAATGCTTCAAACTCTGCGTGCATAACCCAATCAGGCTGAGCACCCTCTATTACCTGTGGTGCGTCACTAAATAGTTGTTTTGATAAAACTACACCACCAAAGCACTTGTGATAAAAGTCCAATGCTTCATTACAACGACCATCAAAAAATAAGTAAGGGGTTACTTTCAGCATATCTCTCTCCTTTATGATCTATCTTAAACATAGACAATAGATGTGAGAATTAAAGGTAACATTCTGATTTAAGATAATTAATTCATTGGCACATTAGATTACGAAGAGAAATGATGAAATTTAGGAATGAAACATCAAGATCTGACTGATTGAACAGGCATACCTGCCGCCACCGTGAAGGCAATGCTTCCTATACCCCACAACAAAGCCCCGATTTTCATCTAGGCTTTGTCATTTAAATATGGTGCCGGTAGGTGACTTGACTGGGCTTGCATCCAAGCCGACACGCTGGATTTAAAATTCACAAACGCCCAAAGCGACCTTTCTATGTTTGGTACCGGTAGGCGGACTGATTGGACAGGCATTCCTGCCGCCACCGCGAAGGCAACGCTTCCTATATCCCAGATACAACAAAGCCCCGACTTTCGTCGAGGCTTTGTCATTTAAATATGGTACCGGTAGGCGGACTTGAACCGCCACGCCCGAAGGCAACGGATTTTGAATCCGTCGTGTATACCAATTTCACCATACCGGCATTATCTTGGGGCATTGCCCTTTCGATGTTTGGCATTATACGTATGCGAACTGATGTGGCAAGTATAAAAACTTGAATTCATGTGTGTTTGCCGATAATTTCGCCACTAAGTCATAAGCTGTGCGTCATGTCTCTTTTCAGGCTAAGCCTTAAACTATATTCTGACGCCTCAATTTTTAAAGAAGTAATAACACATGACATCAACAAACACTCTGCCACCAGCAGGAGTCATGCGCCGATTTGGTGCCTTGTTCTACGACGCTCTGATCGTAATCGCTATTGAAATGTTGGCGGCTGGCGTCATTGTCGCTCTACTGCACGCACTCATGGCTCTCGGCATTTTTAACCACAGCGGATATGCCGATGTTAGTGACTTCTTAACCAACCATCCGATTTGGAGCCCTGCATACACCTTTTACTTAGTGGCCGTTTGGGTATATTTCTTCGTCTTCTTCTGGACTAGAGCTGGTCAGACTCTCGGCATGAGAGCTTGGAAGCTGCGCGTTCAAAACAAAGATGGCTCAGCGATCACAGTAACGCAGGCGCTGATTCGTTTAGGTACTTCAGGTTTTGGATTGGCAAACCTATGTGTTCCATTCGATCCTGAAAAACGTGGCTTTCACGATATCTGGGCAAAGACAAAAGTCGTAGTGTTACCACAAGTACGATAGCGTGATTTAAGTTAGCTCCAATCAAGATCAAAAAAGGAAGGCGTTATGCCTTCCTTTTTTCTATTTACAGTTTCCGCCTCAAGAGCATGATGGCAATTCCAAGGAATACCACGCTCGGGGCTATTGCGCCAAAGGCAGGCGGTATTTGATAAACCAAACTCACCGGGCCAAAGAACTCACTGGATATATAGAAGGTAAAGCCAGCAATAACTCCTGACAAAATCCTCGCACCCATGGTCACGCTACGCAAAGGACCAAAGATAAACGACAGTGCCATCAACATCATAACCGCGATCGAAATTGGCTGGGTTATCTTTCTCCACAGCGCCAATTCATAGCGTGATGCATCTTGCTCTGACGCCTTCAGATAAGAAACATAATCATACAGCCCACTTAACGATAGCTCTTCTGGTTTAACCGTTACTATCGCCAACTTGTCTGGAGCTAATGAAGTTTCCCAAGAGTAAGTCGGTAGGCTTTCTTTGGTAATTTGAAGCTCATTTTCAAAAGACGTGATCTCTACATCCTTCATCGTCCAAACGTTGTCTCCAACGTAATCAACTTCGTCAGAATAAATAGCGGTCTTAAGTGCCTTGTTTTCATCAAAGCGCCACATGTTCATGCCATATAGTTTCTGGTCATCGATTTTGACAATAAAAATGAAGTCATTGGCATCACGAGCCCAAACACCACTTTGCGTCGAGATAATATTACCACCAGCAATCGAGATAGTTCTTAAATCACGAGCCATTTTCTGCGCTTGCGGTGCACCCCACTGACCAAGCAATGTCACCACGATCATCAGTGGAATAGCCGTTTTAAGTACCGATAGGCCGATATCTAACTTAGAGAAACCAGCTGCCTGCATAACGACAAGCTCAGAACTTGCAGCAAGCATACCAAGCCCTATCAATGCGCCAAGCAATGCAGCCATTGGAAAGAACATTTCGATATCACGAGGGATACTCAATAAAACGAAATACAGCGCTTGTAATAGATCGTATGTACCACGGCCAACTTTTCTTAGCTGTTCTACATATTTGATGATCCCAGAGAGACCAACAAACGTCACCAATACCAGTGACGTCGTTGCGATGATGGTTCTGCCTATATATAAATCGAGAATCTTAAACACGGCTTAAGCCAACCTCTTATTCTTGAATTTTTCTTTCAAACGCCTTACTGGCACGCTATCCATAAAGTTGGCACCAATCGCGACAAATAACAATAACGCATTGATTGGCCACATGCCGATTACCGCAGGAATGCTCCCCTCTTCGATTGAAGACTTGGTTGCACTGATTGCTAAGAAATAGGTGAGATAAATCAGTATTGCTGGGCCGATTTTCGCAAAACGACCTTGTCGAGGGTTTACCGCAGACAGTGGCACGACAAGCATGGTCAACAATGGAATACAAAGTACCAAAGAAATACGCCACTGCAACTCTGCTTTCGCACTATTATTTGAGTTACCAATCAGTTCAAGCGTAGGGATCGCTTCCCAGTCTCGACCTTTCTTCTCAACTTCACGCTGACCAATCAGGCCTTCGTATTCTTCAAAGTGCGTCACCCTGTAGTCGAGGCGAGTCGGAATGCCTTCATGACGAGTACCATCGTACATTACGATCACTTGGCGACCATCACTGAGCTCTTTTACATCACCTGACTTCGAGAACATCACACTTGGCAGTACAGAATCACGCGGACGCATTTGAGCTACGAACACGTTTTCTAACTTATTACCGTCGATATCATCAATAAACACGACAGAAGAGCCATCCGGCGTACCTTCAAACTTACCTTTTGGTAGCAAATCAACGCTGTTCTCTGCAGCTACTTCTTCATACATTTGTTCAACTTTGTCTTGTGACCAAGGAGATAACCAAAATGAGTTAAAGGCTGCAACAGATGCCGTAATTAAAGCGAGGTAAAGCGCAGATTGGATCAGGAATTTATTACCGATACCGGTGGCGTTCATGACCACTATTTCACTTTCAGCGTAAAGGCGGCCAAAAGTAAGCAAAATACCAATATAGATACTGAGTGGAAGCATCAATAGGCCCATCGCTGGCATATTTAAGCCAACAATCGACAATATAAGACTCGCAGGGATATCACCATCAGAGGCATCCGCTAAAACACTGATGAATTTTTGGCTGAGAAACACGAGAAAGAGAACAAAAAAGATCGCAAATTGGCTCTTGATTGTCTCGCGGATCAAATATCTAACAATAATCACGCTCAAATTACCTATACAAAACTTGTTTTTTTGATTGAATCACTATAATTTCCCGTTGAACCTTTTATTTTTTTAAATTTTTAGCTAAGTGTTAGCGTTCTTCTTTAAGGTTAGTTCCATTATAGGATCCAACAAGTAAGAACCCATTATCTAACATTTAGTTCGATTTGTCTTCAGGATGTAGGAGTACGCATGGAGTTCAGTGTAAAAAGTGGCAGCCCAGAGAAACAGCGCAGCGCATGTATCGTTGTCGGTGTATTCGAACCGCGCCGCCTTTCTCCAGTCGCCGAGCAATTAGATAAGATTAGCGATGGCTACATTAGTTCACTGCTTCGTCGCGGTGATCTAGAGGGTAAACCTGGCCAGATGCTACTACTGCATCAAGTACCTGGTGTACTTTCAGAACGTGTTCTACTGGTAGGCTGTGGTAAAGAACGTGAGCTAGGCGAGCGTCAATACAAAGAAATTATCCAAAAAACCATCAGTACACTAAACGAAACAGGTTCTATGGAAGCTGTATGTTTCCTTACAGAACTTCACGTTAAAGGTCGCGACACTTATTGGAAAGTTCGCCAAGCGGTAGAAGCGACTAAAGATGGTCTTTACACATTTGACCAATTCAAGAGCAACAAGCCAGAGACTCGTCGCCCACTACGTAAATTGGTATTCAATGTACCAACACGTCGCGAATTGAGCCTGGGTGAGAAAGCAATCTCTCACGGCCTTGCTATTGCTTCAGGTGTAAAAGCGTCTAAAGATCTAGGCAACATGCCACCAAACATCGCAAACCCTGCTTACCTTGCTTCTCAAGCTCGTCGTTTAGCCGACGATTACGAGACAGTGAAGACTAAGATCATTGGCGAAGAAGAGATGGAAAAACTGGGTATGACATCATACCTAGCAGTTGGCCGTGGCTCTAAAAATGAATCGATGATGTCTATCATGGAATACAAAGGCGCTCCGGATCCAGATGCGAAGCCGATTGTATTAGTAGGTAAAGGTCTGACTTTCGATTCAGGCGGTATCTCGCTTAAGCCTGGTGAAGGCATGGATGAGATGAAGTACGACATGTGTGGTGCGGCGTCTGTATTCGGTACAATGAAAGCACTGGCTAAGCTGAACCTGCCTATTAACGTGGTTGGTATCCTAGCCGGTTGTGAAAACATGCCGGGCAGCAATGCTTACCGTCCAGGTGATATCCTAACGACAATGTCAGGCCAAACGGTTGAAGTACTCAACACTGATGCTGAAGGTCGCTTGGTTCTATGTGATGCTCT
This sequence comes from Vibrio sp. 10N.247.311.13, assembly GCF_041467595.1. NCBI lineage: Bacteria > Pseudomonadati > Pseudomonadota > Gammaproteobacteria > Vibrionales > Vibrionaceae > Vibrio > Vibrio sp. 10N.247.311.13. The sequence goes on from NZ_JBFSUX010000017.1 coordinate 6,858, forward strand.
AACTTACGTTGAGCGTTTTGAACCTGACTGTGTTGTCGATGTTGCTACGCTAACTGGCGCATGTGTTATCGCTCTAGGTCACCACATCAGTGGCGTTCTATCGAACCACAACCCACTTTCTCACGAACTTGTTAATGCTTCAGAGCAAGCAAGTGACCGTGCATGGCGTCTACCAATGGCAGACGAGTACCATGAGCAGCTAAACAGCCCATTCGCTGATATGGCGAACATCGGTGGCCGTCCTGGCGGCACAATCACTGCTGGTTGTTTCCTGTCTAAATTCACTAAGAAGTACCACTGGGCACACATCGACAGTGCTGGTACAGCTTGGAAGTCAGGCGCAGCGAAAGGCTCGACAGGTCGTCCTGTCTCAATGCTAGTCCAATTCTTATTGAACCGCAGCGGCCAAGAGACTGAAGAGCAATCTTCAAAATAATAAAAAGGGCCTACGGGCCCTTTTTTAATAAGCGCTATTTGTTAGACCCTGTTAACCAAGTAACATTGATATCCACGATTTTCAGTTCGAGTATTAAGTATGCAGACTGCTACATTTTACATTGTGCCTTCAGACAGCCCGCAAGCCAGCGAAGATGGTTTTGCTCACTATGTGCTGTTTCTTGCTCAGCACTTTGCAAAACAAGGCGCTAAACTTTATCTCAACTGTAATGACAAAGAGCATGCCGAGCGTATTGCTGAAGTTTTCTGGCAAGTCGAACCCTGTGATTTTATTGCGCACAACTTGGTTGGCGAAGGCCCGAAGTATTCAACCAACATCGAAATTGGCTATCAAGGCGTAAAACATAATTGGAATCGTCAGCTAGTAATTAATCTGGCCGATAATCATACAACCTTTGCGAACGCCTTTGCTCAGGTGATAGACTTCGTCCCTTGCGAAGAAAAAGCTAAGCAACTCGCTCGAGAAAGGTATAAAATTTACCGTCAAGCTAGATATCAGCTACAAACTATCGAGATTCAACATCCATAGTCAAACCTCATAGTTAAAGCTATCTTTGGATTTAGATTCAAGAAGCTTCACTTATGAAGTTTGACCACGATTAACCATTCACAGTATCCGTTTAAGAGCACTATGGAAAAGACATACAACCCAACATCAATCGAACAAGCTCTGTATAAGACTTGGGAAGAGAAAGGCTACTTTAAGCCACACGGTGACACATCAAAAGAAGCTTACAGCATCATGATCCCGCCACCGAACGTCACTGGCAGCCTACACATGGGTCACGCGTTCCAAGATACGATCATGGATACGCTTATCCGTGCTCAACGTATGAAAGGCAAAAACACGCTTTGGCAAGTGGGTACTGACCACGCAGGTATCGCAACTCAAATGGTTGTTGAGCGTAAGATTGCTGCCGAAGAAGGCAAAACAAAACACGACTACGGCCGTGAAGCTTTCATCGACAAGATCTGGGAATGGAAAGGCGAATCAGGTGGCACGATCACTCAACAACTTCGTCGTCTTGGTGCATCTGTAGATTGGGATCGTGAACGATTCACTATGGATGACGGCCTATCGGCTGCGACTCAAGAAGTGTTTGTTCGTCTATACGAAGAAGACCTAATCTACCGTGGTAAACGTCTAGTAAACTGGGATCCTAAACTGCACACTGCAATCTCGGATCTTGAAGTTGAAAACAAAGACAAAAAAGGTTTCATGTGGCACTTCCGCTACCCGCTAGCGAACGGTGTTAAAACGGCAGATGGTAAAGACTACATCGTTGTTGCGACTACTCGTCCTGAAACCATGCTTGGCGATACTGGTGTTGCTGTTAACCCAGAAGATCCTCGTTACAAAGATCTTATCGGCAAAGAAATCCTACTTCCTGTTGTAAACCGTCTTATCCCTATCGTAGGCGATGAGCACGCAGACATGGAAAAAGGCACGGGTTGTGTGAAGATCACTCCAGCTCATGACTTTAACGATTACGAAGTGGGTAAGCGCAACAACCTACCAATGATCAACATCCTAACGTTCAATGCTGATATCCGTGATGCTGCTGAAGTCTTCACGACTAACGGCGAAGAAAGCGATGTTTACTCAACAGGTATCCCTGCTAAGTACCAAGGTATGGAGCGTTTTGCTGCACGTAAAGCTATCGTTGCTGAATTCGATGAGCTTGGTCTTCTTGAAGAGATCAAAGATCACGACCTGACTGTCCCTTACGGCGACCGTGGTGGCGTGGTTATCGAACCAATGCTGACTGACCAATGGTACGTGCGCACAGCACCTCTTGCAGAACCTGCAGTTAAAGCGGTTGAAGATGGTCAAATCCAATTCGTACCTAAGCAGTACGAAAACATGTACTTCGCGTGGATGCGTGACGTGCAAGACTGGTGTATCTCTCGTCAACTTTGGTGGGGCCACCGTATCCCAGCATGGTACGACAACGATGGTAAAGTTTACGTAGGTCGCACTGAAGAAGAAGTTCGTGAAAAGAACAACCTAGCGCCTGTTGTTGTGCTTAAGCAAGACGACGACGTACTGGATACTTGGTTCTCTTCTGCACTTTGGACGTTCGGCACACAAGGCTGGCCTGAAGATACTGAAGCACTGAAAACATTCCACCCATCTGAAGTACTAGTATCTGGTTTTGATATTATCTTCTTCTGGGTTGCTCGTATGATCATGATGACCATGCACTTCGTGAAAGACGAAGATGGCAAGGCTCAAGTACCTTTCAAAACTGTTTACATGACAGGTCTTATCCGTGATGAAAACGGCGATAAGATGTCTAAGTCGAAAGGTAACGTACTTGACCCAATCGACATGATTGACGGCATCGGCCTTGAAGAGCTAGTAGAGAAGCGTTGTGGCAACATGATGCAACCTAAACTGGCTGCTAAGATCGAAAAGAACACACGTAAAACATTCGAAAACGGTATCGAACCCTACGGTACTGACGCACTGCGTTTCACTCTTGCTGCTATGGCTTCAACTGGCCGTGACATCAACTGGGACATGAAGCGTCTTGAAGGTTACCGTAACTTCTGTAACAAGCTATGGAACGCAAGCCGTTACGTACTAATGAACACAGAAGAGCACGACTGTGGCATGTCACTGTCTGTAGAAGACCGTGCCAACATGGAATTCTCTCTAGCAGACAAGTGGATTGAGTCTCAGTTTGAAGTTGCTGCGAAAGAGTTTAACGCTCACCTAGACAACTACCGTCTAGACATGGCAGCAAACACGCTTTACGAATTCATCTGGAACCAATTCTGTGACTGGTACTTAGAGCTAACTAAACCTGTTCTTTGGAAAGGTACTGAAGCTCAACAACAAGCGACTCGTTACACGCTTATCACGGTTCTTGAGAAGACTCTGCGTCTTGCTCACCCTGTTCTTCCTTACATCACTGAATCTATCTGGCAGAGCGTTAAGCCGCTAGTAGACGGCGTTGAAGGCGAGACAATCATGACTCAAGCGCTTCCTCAGTTTAATGAAGCTAACTTCAATGCTGAGATCGTTGACGACATCGAATGGGTTAAGACTTTCATCACCGCTATCCGTAACCTACGTGCGGAATACGACATTGCACCAAGCCAAGGCTTAGAAGTAATGATCAAAGTAGCGGATGAGAAAGATGCAGCTCGTATCGAAGCAAACAAGATCGTTCTGACTTCTCTAGCTAAGCTAGACGATATTAAAGTTCTAGCTGATGGTGAAGAGACTCCTGCTTGTGCAACTAAACTGGTTGGCAAATCTGAGTTGATGATCCCAATGGCGGGTCTTATCGACAAAGATGCAGAGCTTGCTCGTCTAGATAAAGAAGTCGCTAAGACTCACGGCGAGATTAAACGTATCGAAGGTAAGCTAGGTAACGAAGGTTTCGTTGCTAAAGCACCAGAAGCAGTTATCGCGAAAGAGCGTGAAAAGCTTGAAGGCTACCAAGAGACTCTTGTGAAGCTTGAAGAGCAAAAAGCGACAATCGCTGCGCTTTAAAACCGAGTGAACGAGAAGGCTTCGAACTTCTCGCTCTAAATAGAAAGGTTGGTCTTGGTGACCAGCCTTTTTTTATACCTCTGATTCCAATATTCCAATGCTTCTCACTCTATTCTCACTCTAGCCGCACTGATTGATAGGTTTCATCTATCAAATTAATCTCTACTTCCCATTATACTTAATGATAATAATTCTCAATAATAGACCTATCGAAACAACACAACGATTGAGTAATTATCATGAAAAAGACACTAACCTTTGCTGCATTACATTTTACTATCGCATTTAGTGTCGCTTATGTACTAACAGGCGACATCTTAATTGGTAGCTTAATCGCTATGATTGAGCCCTCTGTCAATACTGTTGCCTTCTATTTTCATGAAAAGGCGTGGGCTCAAGTTCCAGCGCTTAAAGCTCGTCAGTGGATGACCAAATTAAAAACAGCAAGCTTTGCTAGCATCCATTTTAGTGTTGCCTTTACCGTGGTCTACTTGTTGACTGGAGATGCTTTCATCGGCGGTGTGATGGCCTTGCTAGAGCCAACTTTAAATACCGTTGCTTACTACTTCCACGAGAAAGTCTGGTTACGTAAATCAGGCGACCAAATGGCACAACAACAATTCTGTTTGCACCAACATGCTTAGTCACCATATATTGGGTCACATATTAGTGACCCTTTCATAGGCAGATCATGGAACAAATTGCTGAGTTCACCCTTAGACCCATTACACCGCAAGACAACCCAAGCATCGCACAAATCATTCGCCAAGTTTCGGCTGAGCATGGACTCACAGAAGATAAAGGTTATGGCGTAGCCGACCCAACACTCGATGATATGTACTCTGTCTATAGCCAAGCGAATGCAATGTACTGGGTTATCGAACACAACGGAAAGATCGTCGGAGGCGGTGGCTTTGCCCCTCTAGCAGGTAAACCCAATGTGTGTGAGCTACAAAAGATGTACTTCTTACCGCAAACTCGAGGGCATGGCCTAGCCAAGCGAATTGTCGCTTTGAGCTTAAAGCAAGCCAAGCAACTTGGGTATCAACACATGTATTTAGAAACAACGAAGTGCTTGGGTGCTGCGGTCAAACTCTATGAGAAGCTTGGGTTTGAGCATCTTGAGTCAGCTTGGGGAGAAACAGGCCACGACGCTTGTGAGGTTGTCATGGCCAAGTCGTTATAAGCAGAATGCGCCGCTATAGCGAAAGAAGATAACGCTAAAATATACGGAGTTAACGTAGAAAGTTACTGACGCAAGAAGTTGGGTTCAAGGCAACAAAAGAACTCTCTTCTTGCCCATCAAGTACCACTTCTAATGGGTATAGATACTTGGGGTTAGGATTCTCAATATCAAAAATGATAGGAGCTTCGACCTGGAACACGACGCCAGTATGTTCAGCGCGTACATCAATCGGCATCACGAGAGTCATACCATTAAACTTGATGGATGCCGATACTAACCCCGCCTTTAGCGTTTGATAGATAACATCCACTTTAAACTCACAGCCACCACCGTGGTGCCAGATCTGCTCTGTGACAACTTGCTCTAGCTTGACGTTTCGAACGAACTGCAGGTATGGCGCTTGCCAAATCCCGATGCGTGAATCAGATTTAGCGATAGCCTGTGAAGATACAGAGTCATCCATGTCTTCTTCAAGCAATAGGCTCTCCTCTTCTTCAAGGAAAAGGATCTCGAAACGGTTTCGGCCGGACTGCATATAAGGACGGATATCTTTACGGTATTCAGCTTGGCTACCATCACAATCAAAAACAGCCACACCATTAAGTCGAACTTCAGCAAAATAATCGACTCCAGCCATCACTAACTCAACAAATGGACACGCTAACATAGCGTCATCCACTTCGATGTCGTGCATCAGGTGCCACTCTTGCTCTGCAATTTGACTTTCACTCAAGCTATCAGGGAGCTTTGAGCTTAACGGAGCCGGAAAGGTGATGTCATCTTGTGGGATAGAGAGATCCGTCAGTGGCGAAATTTGCCAAAGACCATCGAGAAGCAACCGCATATCATTCCTTGAGCTAGATCAATTTTGACCGCATTATAATGAATGAATGCATATAAAGACATTTATTTTTCTGAGGGTAAAAAAATGCCAGCTCGAGGCTGGCATTTTTTAAAATTGGGAAAGAATTACTCTTCGCCTTCATCATCTTCGTCTGGGTAGATAGCATCTTCACCTTCGTAGTAAGTGCCCCAGCCGTCGTAGATAATGTCAAACTTCTCTGCAAGGTTTACAAGCTTCTCAACTTGCTCATCAATCGCTTCTGCATTCAGAGTGCATTGCATCGTTGCATCACAACAAAGTAGCTTATTGCCATCTTCGTCTTCTGTCTCTTCAGCTTCAAGCACTTCAAAGCCCATTTTGAATGCTTCAACAACCGCTTTCTCAAGCACATCGAAATCTTCAGCAAATAGGTGATGCTCGATATCGTATAGAGCTTCAGGATCGCTACCATCTTCAATTAATGCTGTAATGATGTCGCGAGTCTCTTCCTTTTGAAATTCAATTAATTCCGCTACTGATAGATATTCATCTTCGTGAGACATGTGTCTGCTCCAGAGTGTTGACTATGAAAAGATCAAATTTGATTGCCACGAAATATGGCACGGATCGTCCAGAAAAGCCACCCAGATCAGGCCTAGAAAGGTAAGTTTATCGCGAGATCGCAGCGCCAATATCAATTCAAAAGTGAAATCAAAATCACAGAAACAAATTTTCAACATTTTATTAACTACGCCGTATTTTAGCATTTCGTTTTTGTGGCCACTTTAGGGCTTATTGAATAAAACTTGCGTGATTAGTCACGTTAGGTGCATACGCTAAACCGCTTTTGGGGTGCATAAATCCTCAGCTTGTTATCAAAAAGTGCATAATAGTGAATAAAAAATCACGATTAATAAGCAAAATTCAATTTTAACAAGCCACGAATTGAGCATAGATCCTCAAAAACGTTGTTCCGTTCGATAGCCAGTTAGTTGGAATTTAATCTGTATAAACTTAAAAATCACAGGTTTTATGACCAATTATCACCCAAATACCTTGTATTAACTCAATCTACAAAACTTGCATATTACGGACAAGCTTGTCATAAATAGACGCTGGATTAATAGTAAGGATGCAAAATGAGTAAGCTGTACGTTGGCTCCGAAGTCGGTCAATTGAGACGAGTTCTCCTAAATAGACCTGAAAGAGCACTCACCCACCTCACCCCTTCAAACTGTCATGAGCTTCTATTTGATGATGTACTTGCCGTTGAAGCCGCTGGTGAAGAACATGATGCCTTTGCAGAAACGCTGCGCAGCCAAGACGTAGAAGTACTACTGCTGCATGACCTGCTAGTAGAAACGCTTGCCGTATCTCAGGCTCGTGAGTGGTTGCTGAATACTCAAATCTCAGATTTCCGTTATGGGCCGACTTTCGCCCGTGACTTAAGAAACTACCTTGCTCAAATGGATAATGAGCATCTAGCAACGATCTTACTCGGTGGCTTGGCCTACTCTGAGCTTCCTATCAAATCATCATCGATGCTGCCTAAAATGCATCGACCACTCGATTTCGTTATCGAGCCACTGCCTAACCACCTATTTACGCGAGATACTTCTTGCTGGGTTTATGGCGGTGTATCGCTTAACCCGATGATGAAGCCTGCACGTCAACGTGAAACGAACCACCTGCGTGCTATCTACCGCTGGCACCCAGTGTTCGCAGGCCAAGATTTCATTAAGTACTTTGGTGATGAAGACCTTCACTACGACAACGCTAACATTGAAGGCGGTGACGTACTGGTTATCGGTAAAGGTGCGGTACTGGTTGGTATTTCAGAGCGTACTAAACCACAAGGTGTCGAAAACCTAGCGGCTAGCTTATTTAGATCAGGCCAAGCTACCGAAGTGATTGCGATCGATCTACCAAAACACCGCTCTTGTATGCACCTTGATACGGTGATGACACACATGGATATCGACACGTTCTCTGTCTATCCAGAGATCGTGCGTAAAGACCTAGACACTTGGCGCTTAACGCCAAAAGAAAATGGCGAAATGCGTGTCGAGAAAGCTGAAAACTACCTGTCAGCGATTGAAGGCGCGCTAGGCCTTGATCAACTGAAGATCATCACTACCGGCGGTGATAACTACGAAGCTGAGCGTGAACAGTGGAATGACGCAAACAACGTACTGACAGTGAAACCAGGTACCGTGATTGGTTATGAACGTAATGTTTACACCAATGAGAAATACGACAAAGCGGGTATCGAAGTTCTAACGATTCCTGGCAACGAGCTAGGCCGTGGTCGTGGCGGCGCGCGCTGTATGAGTTGCCCTATCGAAAGAGATGGTATCTAAGTCAAAGAGCTCAGTTAAACAGACTCAATAATCTTATCTAGGCCAGTATTCATTTACTGGCCTTTTTTATCAAATTAATAAAATAAATATTCACAAATATAGCATTTTTATGTTTAACTAAGTTCTTCATTGATTCTATATACGCAAGGAGCGAGAGATGGCCTTTAATCTTCGCAATCGTAACTTTCTAAAACTTCTCGACTTTACTCCTAAAGAGATTCAGTTTTTACTCGACCTGTCTGCTGACCTAAAAAAAGCTAAGTATGCAGGCACTGAGCAGAAGAAACTCAACGGCAAAAACATTGCTTTGATCTTCGAGAAAGCATCAACTCGAACACGATGTGCGTTTGAAGTGGCCGCCTTTGAGCAAGGTGCTCAAGTCTCTTACCTTGGCCCTTCTGGTTCTCAGATTGGTCAAAAAGAATCAATGAAAGATACGGCGCGTGTATTGGGACGCATGTACGATGGCATTGAATATCGTGGCTTTGGCCAAAGTATCGTTGAAGACTTAGGCGCTTATGCGGGCGTGCCGGTTTGGAATGGTTTAACCGATGAGTTCCACCCTACTCAGATTTTGGCTGATTTCCTCACTATGCTTGAGCATGGTCGCGGAAAACATCTGCACCAAATCAGCTTTGCTTACCTAGGCGATGCACGCAATAACATGGGTAACTCTCTGTTAGTCGGAGCCGCGAAGATGGGCATGGATATTCGCCTTGTCGCGCCTAAAGCATTCTGGCCAGAAGAGCAGCTTGTTGAAGAGTGCCAAGCTATCGCGCAAAGCACAGGTGCCAACATCACGCTGACAGAAGACGTTGCTGAAGGTGTTCAAGGCTGTGATTTCCTTTATACCGATGTTTGGGTTTCAATGGGCGAGGCCCCTGAAGCTTGGGACGAACGTGTAGCGGTAATGAAACCATACCAAGTGAATATGGATGTCATTAAGCTCACTGGCAATCCTCAAGTGAAATTCATGCACTGCCTACCCGCTTTCCACAACAATGAAACTGTGATTGGTCAGCAAGTCTCTGACAAGTATGGAATGAACGGCTTGGAAGTGACTGACGAAGTGTTTGAATCTGACTACTCGATTGTATTTGATGAAGCGGAAAATCGCATGCACACCATCAAGGCGGTGATGGTCGCGACGCTTGGTCAATAGACAATAATGAAAGTAAACAAAAGCTTGATGTAATCGCTTGCGCTCACAAATTGAAAGCGTATAATTCTCGGCAATTTGTCTGAGAGTAGTGAAAATGACGCCAACCAATATTGTGATAAAACATAATGATATTGTGAAAACACATAGTAATATTGTGAAAACACCAAATATTGCTCGCAAGCTAGCATGCTTGCCAGGCCGTCTATTCTGCTTTTCAGCACTTTTTTAAAGCCTCCCATTATGGGGGGCTTTTTTATGGCCAATACATTATTGTGGGGAAGAAGATCATGGCGAATTCGCTCTATCAAAAGCACATCATCTCAATTCCAGAGCTTTCTCGTGAAGAGCTAGAATTAATTGTTCAAACGGCAGGTCAGCTAAAGGCTGAGCCAAACCCAGAACTCATCAAGAACAAAGTTGTTGCCAGTTGCTTCTTCGAACCTTCTACGCGAACTCGTCTCTCTTTTGAAACTGCGATTCAACGCATCGGTGGTGATGTGATTGGTTTCGACAGTGGTGGTAACACTTCTTTGGCAAAGAAAGGCGAAACGCTAGCGGACTCGGTACAGGTTATCTCTTCATACGTTGACGCTTACGTGATGCGTCACCCTCAAGAAGGCGCAGCGCGTCTGGCTTCTGAGTTCTCAAACGGTGTACCTGTTATTAACGCAGGTGACGGCGCAAACCAACACCCAACACAAACGTTATTAGACCTATTCTCTATCGCTGAGACACAAGGCCGCCTAGACAACTTAAACGTTGCATTCGTTGGTGACCTTAAGTACGGCCGCACGGTTCACTCGTTGACTCAAGCACTAGCGAAGTTCGACAACATCTGTTTCTACTTCGTTGCTCCAGAAGCTCTAGCGATGCCAGACTACATTTGCGAAGAGCTTGATGAAGCGGGCATCAAGTACCAACTATTGACGGACATGGAAGATGTCATTCCTGAGCTCGATGTCTTGTACATGACTCGAGTTCAAAAAGAGCGCTTCGATGAGTCAGAATACGCGCACATCAAATCCGCATACATCCTGACCGCTTCGATGCTGGAAAATGCACGCGATAACTTGAAGGTTCTGCACCCTCTTCCTCGCGTTGATGAAATTACTGTCGATGTCGATAAAACACCTTACGCTTACTACTTCCAGCAAGCAGAGAATGGTGTTTACGCTCGTGAAGCATTGCTAGCCCTTGTTCTTAACGAAACGCTGTAGAGGAGAGATATCATGTCTAAAGAGACTCAATTAAAAGTTGAAGCAATCAGAAACGGTACTGTTATCGACCATATCCCAGCTAATATCGGGATCAAGGTGCTAAAACTGTTCGACATGCACAATTCTCATCAGCGCGTGACGATTGGCCTGAATCTACCGTCTTCTGCACTAGGCGGAAAAGACCTGCTCAAGATTGAGAATGTGTTTATCACAGAAGAACAGGCGAGCAAGCTGGCACTTTATGCGCCTCATGCAACAGTAAACCAAATCGAAGATTACGAAGTAGTTAAGAAGCTACCACTAGAACTTCCTGAGCAAATCAACGATGTGTTCGAGTGTCCAAACACCAACTGTATTACTCACAATGAACCGGTTGAAAGCAGCTTTAAGATCTTTGAAAAGAAAGAAGATATTCGATTGAAGTGTAAGTATTGCGAAAAAGTCTTCTCTCGCGAGATCGTGACAGAAAGATAACGTCATACTGCAAAGAAGACCGAATGTAAAAACTATCAAATACCTCGCCTGTGCGGGGTATTTTGCGCTTTACCTATCCAAAGTTTGAAGGCACACTGAAAATTGATTTTTATCTAATAACTGATGGAATAAACCAATGACTAAAGTACTTCACACAGAATCTGCTCCAGCTGCAATCGGCCCATACGTACAAGGCGTTGACCTTGGCAACATGGTACTGACTTCTGGTCAAATCCCAGTAAATCCAGCAACTGGTGAAGTATCTGCTGATATCGCAGAGCAAGCTCGCCAATCTCTAGACAACGTTCAAGCGGTTGTTGAAGCTTCAGGCCTGACTGTAAAAGACATCGTAAAACTAACGGTATTCGTTAAAGACCTAAACGACTTCGGCACAGTAAACGAAGTTTACGGTAAATTCTTCGATGAGCACGGCGTTGCAAACTACCCTGCACGTTCATGTGTTGAAGTAGCTCGTCTGCCAAAAGATGTAGGTATCGAGATCGAAGCTATTGCGGTTCGCAAATAGGTTTTAATCTTTAGATTAAACACCTTCTAATAAACGACTTAGCGTAATACTGGGTGTTTATTAGATACAAAAAAAGGTTGCCCAGTTGGCAACCTTTTTTATTGTTCATCGTTTCGCTTAGATAATTACTTTTTATTAAGCTCAACCACTTCTTTGTCTAACTCTTCAAGTTTCGCAGCCATCTGCTCACGAGCTAGGTTAGCCAGTTCACGAACATTAGACTTGTCGTAGCCTTCAGTGCTGATTGGTGGCAGCATTTCAACAATCACGTGACCATTGTTCCAACGGTTTAGCTTCACGCCACCGGTTGAGCTACACACGATAGGGATGATAGGCAAGCCAGCACCAATCGCAGCATGGAATGCACCTGTTTTGAATGGCAGCAGACCACGGCCACGAGAACGAGTGCCTTCAGGGAACATCCAAACTGAAACATCGCTCTCTTTTAGACTCGTCACGACCTGATCAATCGTACCTACCGCTTTGCTACGGTTAGCACGGTCAATTAGGATGTTACCCGTCAACCAGTAAAGCTGACCAAATAGAGGCATCCACACTAGGCTTTTCTTACCAACAGTTACCACTTTTGGCGTTACCGCTGATGAAATCGTGAATAGATCCCAGCTGTTTTGGTGGTTCGCCACATAAACATGTTGGCCGCGAGAGTAGGCATCTTCTGGGATGCGAAGCTCTAACTTCATGCCGAAGATCTTCGACATGCGACCGAAATAACGGCCAAAGGTAAATACGTGTTTCGGGTTGCGTGGACTTAATAGGCAGTAACCACAACCAAATACAAACATAAGAATCGCAAATATCGCCACTGCGAAAATACGTAATATTGCTATCATTTTGTTCCTCACCGACCGCCAAGTTGATTCATCTATTCGCGCAAAAATGAGCAATAGATTTACTCGCGGTAAATACAACTATAAAAAAGCCGAAACCAAGGTTCCGACTTTTATGTTTTCATCTTACTGATTCATGAATCCACTAACCTAGGTTAGTTCGACTCACTAAATCGTGTAATGTTTGCGCCTAAGGCTGACAATTTATCTTCAATCTTATCGTAGCCACGATCGATGTGATAAATACGGTCAACGATGGTTTCACCTTGAGCAATACAGCCAGCAATAACAAGGCTCGCAGATGCGCGAAGGTCCGTTGCCATTACTTGAGCGCCGCTCAGTTTTTCCGTTTCACCACAGATAGCCGTGTTACCTTCGATTTCCGCTTTTGCACCCATTCGCTGTAACTCAGGAATGTGCATAAAACGGTTTTCAAAGATAGTCTCAGTGATAACACCACTGCCCTTCGCCATCATGTTAAGCAGAGTAAACTGTGCTTGCATGTCGGTTGGGAAACCAGGGTGAGGTGCCGTTACGATTTTCACCGCTTTCAGTTCACGACCCGTCATATCAAGACTGATCCAGTCTTCGTCCGTTTCAACCTTCGCACCCGCTTCTTCAAGCTTCGCTAAGGCAGCTTCAAGAAGATGAGCGTTGGTGTTGCGACAAACCACTTTACCGCCAGAAACAGCAGCAGCAACCAGGAAAGTACCTGTTTCAATACGGTCAGCAACCACAGAGTGTTGGCCACCACCAAGACGTTCAACGCCTTCGATAGTAATAGTATCTGTACCTGCGCCAGAAATTTTAGCACCCAGTTTGTTTAGGAAGTCAGCCGTATCAACAATCTCAGGCTCACGCGCTGAGTTATCGAGTACTGTTGTTCCTTCCGCTAGCGTTGCTGCACACATGATAGTAATGGTGGCACCCACACTTACTTTATCCATCACGATGTGCGCGCCTTTCAGACGGCCATCAACACTTGCTTTCACATAACCATCTTCCAACTTAATGGTCGCACCTAGTTGCTCTAGGCCGTGGATATGCAGATCAACAGGTCGAGCACCAATTGCACAACCGCCTGGAAGTGACACTTGGCCTTCACCAAAACGAGCGACTAGAGGACCTAAAGCCCAGATAGAAGCACGCATTGTTTTCACTAAATCGTAAGGCGCACAAAATTCATTAATTTCGCTGCCATCAACATGAACACTACCATTACGCGATACTTTTGCGCCTAAACGCTTAAGCAGTTCCATCGTAGTATCGATGTCACGTAGGTGAGGAACGTTACTTACTTCCACTGGCTCTTCAGCAAGAATTGAAGCAAATAAGATAGGTAGCGCTGCATTTTTTGCGCCTGAGATCGTCACTTCACCGCTTAGCGGCTTATCCGATCCAATAACTCGAAACTTTTCCATCATAAACCTTAAAGTGACATCAGTTTCTTATCACGTTCCCACTCTTCCGGCGTGAAAGCCTTAATAGAAAGAGCATGGATGTCATTGCGTTGAATGTATTCCATTAGTGGGCCGTAGATTAGTTGCTGCTTCTTAACTCGATTCATGCCGTCAAAACATGGATCAACCGCAACAACTTCGTAATGACTGCCTTCCCCTTTCACGAAAATTTCCTGAAGGTTCAGTGCTTCTGCTAATAATTCTTGTACTTTTGTGCTGTCCACAAATAGCTCCTGCCTAATTTTTTATGTGTTCTGCCATCATTGGCTGGATATTGCTCAATTGGAACAACGTTCGTAATTGTTCTGGCACGAAACTGAGCATTATATGACAGTTTTGATTTTTTGCATGCTCTAATAAGTGAATTAGCATCACCATTCCTGCTGAATCGACTCGATTTATATGGCTAAGGTCAATTTCAACGCTCGATTCCGTTGTTTGCCACTTTTCCAATATTCGCCAGATTGCAGGAACGCTGTCTCGGTCGATATCACCGAGCAGCTGATACTCTTTAGAGCTTAGTGCTTGCCATTGAGAATGGCTCATTATTTGTTGCTCTCAAAACGAATGGGCTGCGCTGCCAATTTCTCTAGTTCGTCAGCAACTTGTAAGATGCCTTCTTGACGAATTTTCGTATTCCACTCTGACTGCTTGCTTGATAATAGACTAATACCTTCCGCAACCATATCGAATGCCTTCCATTCGCCTGACTTCTTATCTTTGCGTAACTTAAATTCAAGCTTAATGTTTGGTCGCGGCGTATCAATGATGTCGACCTTGATACTGGTAATGCGGCTATCCGCTTTGATTTTTGGTTCTGGACCAAATTCAATCGTCTGATCTGTGTATTGAGTCAGCACTTGGGCATAAGAAGAAACAAGGTATTTACGGAATGAATCGATAAACACGCCCACGTCTTTTCTATCCGCGCCTTTCAAGTTTGGTCCAAGTAACTTAAGAGCTGCATATTGTGCATTCACATAAGGCATCAACTCTTCTTCCACGATGACCTTCAATAACTCTGGATCTTGGTGGATGTTGTCTTGTTCACTCTTCAAACGCTCAAATGCCACTTCGGCAACTTGAGTCATCATCTGGTAAGGCTGAGTACGGTCAATCGATTCTGCAGCAAAGGCTTGGGTAGAAATAAGCAACGCCATTGCCGCCATAAACATTGATTTCAAGTAACCAATAGCTTTTAAATAACTAATAGTTTTCAACATTATCTTATTCCTTAGCTTCGCTGTCATTAGAACCACCAACGCTATACAGCACTTGGCCAATCAAATCTTCTAGTACCAATGCTGACTTAGTGTCTTCAATTGAATCACCATCGACCAACATCTCTTCATCATCAAAAATGAAGCCTGGAACCAGACTAATGTACTGCTCACCAATTAAGCCAGATGTTAAAATTTGAGCACTAGAGGTATCTGGAAATTGTGAGTACTTCCCGTCAATAGACAGTTCAACGACAGGAAGGTAGCTCTCGGTATCAAGCTCAATGCTTTTAACTCGTCCAACAACGACGCCACCCACTTTCACTGGAGAACGAACTTTTAGGCTGCCAATGTTGTCAAAGGTCGCTTTTAGATTGTAAGTATGGTTCGAACCTATGCCTTTTACGTCAGCGACTTGAAAGATCATGATTAAGATTGCGCAAATTCCGGCAATAACAAAGGTGCCGACCCATAATTCTAATTTTCGAGTTTGTTGCATGATTAATTCCCAAACATCAATGCGGTAAGAACAAAATCTAGCCCTAGTACCGCTAGAGAAGAGTGCACTACAGTGCGTGTGGTTGCCTGACTGATACCTTCTGAAGTCGGTACTGCGTCATAACCATTGAAAAGTGCGATCCAAGTTACGGTGATAGCGAAGACCATACATTTGATCATGCTGTTACCAATATCTCGGCCAAGTTCTACTGAAGACTGCATCGCAGACCAGAAACTGCCGTGATCAATGCCTTTCCAATCAACACCAACCAGTTGACCGCCCCAAATACCTACCGCCATAAAAATCATAGCAAGCAATGGCATTGAGATAAGCCCGGCCCAAAGACGTGGTGCAATAATGCGTTTAAGAGGGTCAACGGCCATCATCTCAAGGCTTGAGATCTGCTCTGTTGCCTTCATTAACCCAATCTCTGCCGTGAGTGCTGAACCGGCTCGACCTGCAAATAATAACGCAGTCACCACAGGCCCCAACTCACGCAACAGTGAAAGCGCGACCATTTGACCAAGGTTTCCCTCAGCACCGTAGTCAATTAACACGACATAGCCCTGCAGGCTGAGCACCATGCCGATAAACAGACCCGAAACTAAAATAATAGCCAATGACTGAACGCCAACGCTATAAAGTTGTTTTACTAATAAGGGGAAGTTTTTTAGTCGCGGGATGCCAAACAAAGCCCCAAATAACATCAGGCTTGCTCGACCAAATGACTCACAGCTCGCAAGTGTACGCTTACCGACACCCGCAATAGTTTTAACAATCATATTAAAACAAATCCTTTTCTAAGCTCTTCGCAGGGAATCTAAATGGTACTGGACCATCGGCTTCGCCTTGCAAAAATTGCTGCACTCTCGGATCGTTATTGTTGTACAACTCATCAGGTGTTCCAGCGGCAATAATCTTGCTATCTGCCATGAGGTAAACCCAATCAGCAATACTCATCACCTCTGGCACATCGTGAGAAACAACAATCGAGGTTAAGCCCAAGGCTTGATTGAGATTTCGTATCAATTCAACCAATACGCCCATGGTGATGGGATCTTGGCCAACAAACGGCTCATCGTACATGATAAGTTCTGGATCCAGTGCGATTGCGCGCGCCAGTGCGGCACGCCTAGCCATTCCGCCAGACAACTCACTCGGCATCAATTGCGCAGCACCACGTAATCCTACCGCTTCAAGCTTAAGTAATACGATGGTACGAATGAATTTTTCATTAAGTTCAGTGTGCTCTCGCAGCGGAAACGCCACATTATCAAAGACATTGAGATCCGTAAAAAGCGCACCCGATTGGAATAGCATGCTCATTTTCTTACGTGCTTGATATAGCTTTCGACGTGATAATGCAGGGATATTGTCACCATCAAACCAAATTTCGCCTTCATCTGGCGGCAGTTGCCCACCAATCAAACGCAGTAAAGTCGTTTTGCCAATCCCAGACGGCCCCATGATGGCGGTTATCTTGCCTTGAGGCACCTCTAAACTGATGTCATCAAAGATAACGCGCTCACCACGTGAGAAGCTGAGGTTCTTAACTTTCACAAGCTCAGTGTTCAACATATTTTTGTTGTTTCCTTGCTTTAAAAAACGCCAATTATGGCTGCAATAATAATGAGTCTACTTTAGAATTAAAAGCACTGTTCAATTAATTCATATTAAACAGGAATCTATGCAGGGATTTGAAAGCATTAGGAAATTATCTATTGATCTCTCTTTCTTGCCTGCTAACTGGTAATTAATTTGCCGAGTGACTTCCCTTTTATCTAGCAACAGGTCAAAATTAGCGGTTAATTCTCCGTTTTTATTAATTTTTTAGGAATCATCATGCTTGAAGCGATTGCGTTTCTTATTATCGGTCTAGGTTTTTTGGTGTGGAGTGCAGATAAGCTGGTTTACGGTGCCGCTGCTCTTGCTCGCAACTTCGGTATTTCACCACTAGTTATCGGTATGACGATCTTAGCAATGGGGTCTTCGGCTCCTGAAATGATGGTTTCTGCGACAGCAGCCCTTGATGGCAAAACAGATACAGCTGTAGGCAACGTACTGGGCTCTAACATCGCCAACATCGCGCTGATTTTAGGTATTACAGCCCTTATCAAGCCGTTATCGATTAGCTCAGGCGTGATTCGTCGTGAACTACCATTAATGATCGGTGTCACTCTGCTAGCGGGCGCCCTATTGTGGGATAACCATTTAGGCTTCTATGAAGGCGTGTTGTTGTTTGTTCTTTTTGCCGCGTTTTTGTTTGCTATGTTGCAAATCAGCCGCAGCGAGAAAAAGAACGGCGATGCTTTCCTTGATGAGCAAGAATCAGAGATCCCTGAAGGCGTAAGTAACCCTAAGGCTGCAATGTGGGTCGTGATTGGTCTAATCGTCCTACCTTTAGCTGCTGATATGCTGGTAGATAACGCTGTGATCATCGCGAAGTTCTTCGGCATGAGCGACCTTGTCATTGGTTTAACCATCATTGCTGTTGGTACTAGCCTTCCTGAACTTGCAGCATCACTAGCCGGCGTTATGAAGGGTGAAGATGATATGGCTGTAGGTAATATCATTGGTTCAAACGTATTCAACATCCTTGCTGTTATGGGTATCCCGGGCATCCTAAACCCTTCGATCTTGAGCGAGTTCGCTATGGGTCGTGACTTCTGGGTAATGCTAGGCGTATCGCTACTACTTGTTGTGATGGCACTAGGAAAATCTCGTAGTGTGAATCGTATTGAAGGCGGCGTGTTAATTGTGACGTTCGTGGCCTACCAAAGTTACCTATTAATGAACATGTCGGCTTAATTGTTGATTTAACTTCCCGTACTTGGAGTATTTGATGTCTCAGCCATTTGATTACCGCAGCGTTGCAAAACAAGTTTTGGAAACCGAAGTTGCAGGTCTCACTCAATTAGACCAATATTTTAATGATGATTTTTGTAAAGCTTGCGAACTTATCCTGAACAACAAAGGCAAAGTCGTTGTGATGGGCATGGGTAAATCAGGCCACATTGGCAACAAAATCGCAGCAACATTGGCAAGTACCGGGACATCGGCTTTCTTTGTTCACCCAGGCGAAGCGGCGCATGGCGACTTAGGCATGATCGAACCTGGTGATATTGTGATTGCAATATCCAACTCCGGCGAATCGGGAGAAATCCTCAGCCTATTTCCTGTGTTAAAGCGTCTGAGCATCAAGATCATCAGCATGACAGGCAAGCCAGCATCAAACATGGCAACCCTGTCTGATATCCATTTACAAATTTCAGTACCGGAAGAAGCTTGTCCGCTGGGCTTAGCACCAACAACAAGCACCACGGCGACTTTGGTCATGGGTGATGCATTAGCCGTTGCACTTTTGCAGGCTCGAGGCTTCACCGCTCAAGACTTTGCCCTGTCTCATCCTGGTGGCGCTTTAGGTCGTCAGCTGCTGTTGAAGCTCGACGACATCATGCACACAGGCGATTCACTTCCTGTTGTAGCACCCGACGCACTAGTAAGAGACGCTCTACTAGAGATATCTCAGAAAGGCTTAGGCATGACAGCAATCGTTGGTGAAGATGGCCAAATGGCCGGTATTTTTACCGATGGTGATTTACGCCGTATCTTAGACAAACGCGTTGATATCCATAACACGCAGATCGGTGATGTGATGACGCTAAACCCGACGGTAGCCGAGCCAAACATGCTCGCGGTTGAGGGCTTAAACTTGATGCAAGCGAAGAGCATCAATGGCCTGATGTTATGCCAAGAAGGTAAATTAGTCGGAGCGTTAAACATGCATGACTTACTGAAAGCAGGAGTAATGTAATGACACAGACAGTCGAAACTCTATACGGCACTGTTAATTCAGATGTATTTGCAATTGCAAAAGAGATCAAACTGCTGATTTGCGATGTCGATGGTGTCTTCTCTGATGGTCGCATCTACATGGGCAACAACGGTGAAGAGCTGAAAACCTTCCACACTCGTGACGGTTACGGTATCAAATCACTGATGAACGCAGGCATTGAAATCGCGATCATCACGGGTCGCAAATCTCAAATTGTTGAGAATCGTATGACCGCTCTAGGCATTAAGCTGATTTATCAAGGTCAAGACGATAAAGTTAAGGCATACCAAGATATTTGCGATAAGCTTTCTGTAAACCCTGAAAATACAGGTTACATCGGAGACGATCTGATTGACTGGCCTGTAATGGAAAAAGTTGGCTTGAAGGTCTGTGTGGCAGATGGGCACCCGCTACTTGCAAAGCGTGCAAACTACGTGACAACCATTAACGGTGGTCATGGCGCGGTACGTGAAGTCTGTGACCTTATTTTACAAGCAAGAAATGAACTCGACGTGCATAAAGGTTTAAGCATATGAGTTTTACTCGTATTATCTATTTAATACTCATATTTATTGCCTCTTGGTCGACCTATTACTTGTACGACAAAGAGCAAACATCAACGATACAAGTGGCTCCAAATTTGGAGCTGCCCGCGTTTAGTGGCAAAAGCCTGAACAACATTAGCTACGACGAAAGCGGTATTCGCAGCTATCAGGTTGAATCGACGTATTTAGAACACTACTCAGTAGTTGGCGATACGCACTTTCAAAACCCAGTTCTTTCGGTATTCCGTGAAGGGCACACGATTGAATGGCAAGTCACCGCTGATCGCGCGATTATGGATGAGAATCAAGTTGTCACGTTTTATGACAACGTCGTGGCAAAGAACCTGTTGCCAGAAGCCAGCTTCGATACAATGACCACAGATAAAATGGTTGTTGAGCTGCCTAGCCGAGATTTTTATTCAGAGACTCCGGTCCATATGATCGGTACATTTTTTGAAACTGAGGGACAAGCAATGAAAGGTAACTTCGGTACCAACAATGCAACCCTCTTTAATTCTGTTCAAGGTAGATATGAAACTCTTACACCTTAGTTTATTCGCTTTGACCCTTGCGGCACCAAATGTCTATGCCCTTTCTTCGGATAGCGAGCAACCTGTCTACATTGACTCAGACAGCCAGCAATTGGATATGAAAAGTAATCAAGTAACCTTTCTTGGTGATGTAAACCTTAAACAAGGCAGCATCAATATCAATGCCGATAAGGTTATTGTTACCCGCAACGCCGTAAACGGCGAGATTGAAGAAATTCAAGGCTTCGGTAAGCCAGCAACCTTCTCTCAGCTTACTGACGATGGTAAGACACTCTACGGTGAAGCTGACGACCTGCATTACCAGCTTGTTGCCGACAAACTGATCATGACCAAGAATGCGATGCTATCTCAAGATGGCAGTATCATTCGCGGCTCTAAGATCACTTACCAGATCGGTTCTCAGAAATTAGTCGCTGACAGTGGTGAAAACAAACGAGTGTCAACGGTTTTACAACCAACGGAAGTGAATAAGTAACGATGGCTGTTCTTAAAGCAAAAAACCTAGCGAAAACCTACAGCAAGCGCAAAGTTGTTACCGATGTAAGCTTGCAGGTAGAGTCAGGCCAGATCGTTGGTCTGCTTGGGCCTAACGGTGCAGGTAAAACCACATCGTTTTATATGATTGTTGGTCTGGTTGCGCGTGATGAGGGCACCATCAGCATTGATGACCGAGACATCAGTATCTTGCCAATGCACAGTCGCTCTCGTCTTGGTATCGGTTATCTGCCACAAGAAGCATCGATTTTCCGTAAGTTGTCAGTTGAGAACAACATCATGGCAGTATTACAAACCCGTGATGAGATGACCAATGAACAGCGTCAAGATAAGTTGGAAGACCTGCTTGAAGAATTCCACATCCAACATATCCGCACCAGTAATGGTATGGCTCTGTCGGGTGGTGAGCGTCGTCGTGTTGAGATTGCTCGCGCACTAGCAGCAAACCCGCAGTTCATTCTATTGGATGAACCATTCGCCGGTGTTGACCCGATCTCAGTAATCGATATCAAAAAAATCATTGTTCACCTGCGTGATCGCGGCTTGGGCGTTTTGATTACCGACCACAACGTTCGTGAAACATTAGACGTGTGTGAAAAAGCTTACATCGTAAGCCAAGGACACCTGATCGCTGAGGGTACTCCTGAAGATGTTCTCAATAACGAACAAGTTAAACAAGTTTATCTAGGCGAACAATTCCGTCTATGATTATATAGAGAGTATCGAGAGTTCTAAGAATAATAACTAGGTAAGTCACACTGAATGAAACCCTCATTACAACTTAAGCTAGGCCAACAGTTAGCAATGACTCCTCAATTGCAGCAAGCGATTCGTTTGTTGCAATTGTCTACTTTAGATTTGCAGCAAGAGATTCAAGAAGCACTTGAATCTAACCCACTACTCGATGTCGAAGAAGGCAATGAAGATACGCCAACATCGGAAGAAAAACCTAGCAGTGACGAAAAAGAAACTGTTGAAGCCACAGAGCAAGACTTACCTGATAGCTCAGACTTAATCGAAAAATCAGAGATTGGCAACGAACTAGAAATCGACACAACTTGGGAAGACGTCTACAGCGCGAACACCGGTAACACGGGTATTGCGATTGATGACGACATGCCGGTTTATCAAGGCGAAACCACTCAAAGCCTGCACGATTACCTACTTTGGCAACTCGACTTAACGCCATTCACTGACACCGACCGAAGCATCGCTTTTGCATTAATCGATGCCATCGACGACTACGGCTACCTCACTGTAACTTGTGAAGACATCCTTGAAAACTTCGACAATGAAGAGATCGAGCTTGATGAAATTGAAGCGGTACGTAAACGAATTCAGCAGTTTGATCCGCTAGGTGTCGGTTCAGTCAACCTGCAAGATTGCTTGTTACTGCAACTGGCAACCTTTCCCCAAGATACGCCTTGGCTTAACGAAGCTAAGTTAGTACTTACTAGCCATATCGACCAACTCGGCAATCGCGATTACAAACTGGTTATCAAAGAGACCAAGTTGAAAGAAGCAGAACTACGTGAAGTTTTGCAACTGATTCAACAGCTGGACCCTCGTCCTGGCAGTAAGATTACTCCGGATGAAACTGAGTATGTGGTTCCAGATGTATCTGTCTTCAAAGACCTTGGCAAATGGTTAGTGACCATTAACCCTGATAGCGTGCCTAAGTTGAAAGTGAATCAGCAGTACGCTGATCTGGGCAGTAAAGGCAACAGCGCCGACAATCAATACATCCGCTCAAATTTGCAAGAAGCAAAGTGGTTAATTAAAAGCCTAGAGAGCCGAAATGAGACGCTACTCAAAGTTGCGCGATGCATTGTTGAACATCAGCGTGATTTCTTCGAACATGGCGAAGAAGCGATGAAGCCAATGGTTCTTAATGATGTTGCGTTAGCTGTTGATATGCACGAATCCACGATCTCTCGTGTGACGACTCAAAAATTCATGCATACGCCACGTGGCATCTTCGAGCTCAAATACTTTTTCTCAAGCCATGTCAGCACTGACAATGGCGGTGAATGTTCATCTACAGCAATTCGCGCACTCATCAAGAAGCTTGTCGCAGCGGAAAATACCGCGAAGCCTCTAAGTGATAGTAAGATTGCTGCTTTACTGGCTGACCAAGGAATTCAGGTAGCTAGACGTACCATAGCGAAATACCGTGAGTCTCTGGGCATTGCCCCATCGAGTCAGCGTAAACGCCTGCTATAAGCTCATTTAGTCGCTAGTTACTTAGCAACTATGATCAGGCAACCAACTGAAAAGGAAAGTCTATGCAAATCAATATTCAAGGCCATCACGTTGATCTTACCGATTCAATGCAAGACTATGTTCACACCAAATTCGACAAACTTGAGCGCTTCTTTGATCATATCAATAGCGTTCAGGTTGTTTTAAAAGTTGAGAAAATCAATCAAATCGCAGAAGCTACCCTGCATATAAATCAGGGGGAAATCCATGCGACAGCAACAGATGAAAGCATGTATGCCGCGATTGATTCATTGGTTGATAAACTCGTCCGCCAACTCAACAAGCACAAAGAAAAGCTAAGTAGTCACTAACATGCAATTAAGCGAAGTACTTTCATTGGACTGCACCAAAAGTGCAGTCCAATGCACAAGCAAAAAAAGAGCCCTTGAGCTCATCAGCCAGATAGCAGCTGAGAGCTGCGGTCAAGATTCAACAGAGCTATTTGAGTGTATGTTGAGCCGTGAGAAGATGGGCAGTACCGGTATTGGTAATGGTATCGCGATTCCCCATGCTCGTATGAATGTCAGTGATAAAGCGATAGCTGTATTACTGCAATGCCAAGATCCTATCGAATTTGATGCGATTGATAATCGTCCTGTCGACCTACTATTTGCCCTGCTTGTTCCTAGCGAACAATGCAAAGAGCATCTAAAAACCCTTTCTTGTATGGCAGAACGACTAAACGACAAGCAGACTCTTAAACAGCTGCGTAATGCTCAGAGCGATCAAGAGCTTTACGACATCATGATTCAAGTGCCAACTTGCGAGCAATAACATGCGATTAATCGTGGTTAGTGGCCAATCAGGGGCCGGTAAAAGTGTTGCGTTACGAGTCCTAGAAGACTTGGGGTATTACTGTGTCGATAATCTACCAGTAAACCTGCTCAACAACTTTGTCGAATCGGTACGCGAAAGCAACCAAAACGTTGCGGTAAGTATTGATATACGTAACCTACCGAAAGAGCCTCAGTTAGTCACCGACACGCTCGAGCAACTCGAGTCAGCTACAAACATCGATGTTGATGTATTGTTCCTCGATGCCAGCAAGCAGACACTCCTTAAGCGCTACAGCGAAACCCGCAGAATCCACCCTTTATCAATTGGCCAAGAAAAGCTCTCTCTTGAGCAAGCGATTGATTTAGAGAAGACACTTCTGACACCTCTCGCAGAGCACGCCAGCATTGTGATCGACAGCAGTGACTGCAACCTCTACGAATTGAGTGAAAAGGTTCGATTTAAAGTTGAAGGCAAAGAGAAGCAAGAGCTGATCATCGTCTTTCAATCTTTCGGTTTTAAGTATGGCTTGCCAAGTGATGCCGACTACGTGTTTGATGTTCGCTTTTTGCCGAACCCTCACTGGGAACCTGACTTACGACCAATGACAGGCCTTGATGCTCCGATTCACTCCTTCCTAGAGCAGCATCAAGAAGTGATTGAACTCAAACAACAGATTCAAGGCTTTGTTGAACAGTGGTTACCAATGTTAGAGAAGAACAATCGCAGTTACCTAACGGTCGCGATTGGCTGTACTGGCGGCAAACACCGCTCGGTTTATCTAACCCAGAAAATTGGTGAGTACTTTGAGCAACTTGGCCATCAAGTTCAAATCAGACACGCCTCCCTAGAGAAGCACCAACAGGGCTAACCATGGAATTAACTCGAACTGTACTGATCCAAAATCGCTTGGGTCTTCACGCTAGAGCAGCCGTAAAGTTGGTTGAGCTTGCACAAAGCTTTGATGCAACCATCACTATCCATAGCGAAGAAGATAAAACAGCAACAGCAGACAGCGTAATGGGGTTACTTATGCTGGAATCAGCGCAAGGGCAACATATTACGATTCAAGCTGCAGGTACCGATTCACAGCAAGCACTGGATGCCGTCTGTCATCTCATTGAAGACAAGTTTGATGAGGGTGAGTAGCGAAAACGCTTCACTCACAACGCCTAAGACTCAAACAACGAACCAACCAATATTAAATCTTAGTTCTATCTAAGTTTATGATTTAAATAAGCCCCAGAATTAAGTTACTATTCCAACCATTGTTAGAATAATGAGATAGGAGGAAAATATGGCAGAGCAATTAGAATTCGACCAAGCTCACCAAACCCTCCAAGAAGTCAGCGAAGCCCTAGAAAACGGCCGATTTGTTCACGTACGCCGACAACTTCAGGACATGGAGCCTGAAGATATTGCACACCTTTTAGAAGCCTCCCCTCGCAAAAGTCGTGACGTACTCTGGCAACTCACCGATCCTGAAGACTACGGTGAAATTCTTGATGAACTAAACGAAGACGTCAAAGATGCTCTTGTGTCGAAAATGGCACCTGAGACCTTGGCAGAAGCAACCGAAGGTATGGAAACCGATGACGTCGCGTACGTACTTCGAAGCCTACCCGACGATGTTTCTCGCGAAGTCCTTTCTCAAATGGACTCCGTCGATCGTGCATTAGTTGAAACTGCCCTGTCGTACCCTGAAGATTCAGCGGGTGCGATCATGAACACCGACGTAATCACGATTCGTGGTGATGTCGATGTTGACGTTGTATTGCGCTACATGCGTATGCGTGGCGAACTGCCGGATGCAACTGATGCTCTGTATGTTATTGATGAAGAAGAACGTCTTATCGGTAACCTATCACTTACCACGCTAGTAACGACTCAACCTGATGTCCCTGTTTCAGAAGTGATGGATGATGCCGACGAAGCGATCGCGGTAGAAACCAGTGCGTCAGATATCGCGAGCCTGTTTGAACGTCGTAACTGGGTTTCTGCGCCTGTCATCGATAGTAACCAGCACCTTGTTGGTCGTATCACCATCGATGACGTGGTTGATGTTATCCGTGAAGATGCCGAACACTCAATGATGAGTATGGCGGGTATGGACGATGACGAAGATACCTTCGCACCGGTCGTAAAATCTGCTCGTCGTCGTAGTGTGTGGCTTGGTGCTAACGTACTCGCAGCACTGGCGGCAGCATCTGTATCAAACATGTTTGAAGCAACGCTCGATCAAATGGCAGCGATTGCGGTTCTGATGACTATCGTGCCTTCGATGGGGGGTGTTGCGGGTAACCAAACCGTTGCTCTGGTGATTCGTGGTTTGGCACTCGGTCATATCGGTGACAGTAACAAACGCGAACTGCTACTCAAAGAGGCAGCCATCGGCTTCCTAAACGGCGTTCTATGGGCCGTTATCATTGGTGGTATCGTGGTGGCTTGGAAAGGTAACTGGATACTGGGAGGCATCATCTCAGCGGCGATGATGACCAACTTGATTGTCGCAGGTATTGCTGGTGTAACTATCCCAGTGATGTTGAAGAAGATGAATATCGATCCAGCCCTTGCTGGCGGTATGGCACTGACCACAGTAACCGATGTTATTGGCCTATCGGTGTTCCTAGGCTTAGCGACCATACTGATCTAGTTAGCAGAAGCAGCTAGCCAATTTTTGGCGACATACAGAAAACAAAAAGGGAGCCATTGGCTCCCTTTTTTAATTCAATCAATTAGTGTTAATTGAATTACTCGCCTGCGACTTTCATTGACTCAAGCAAGATAGAACCCGTTTGAATTTGCGAACGTGTTTCTACGTCATTACCAACCGCAACAATCTGAGTAAACATGTCTTTTAGGTTACCTGCGATTGTTACTTCTGATACTGGGTATTGGATCTCTCCGTTTTCAACCCAGAAACCCGCAGCGCCACGTGAATAATCACCCGTTACGGTGTTTACGCCTTGGCCCATCACTTCAGTGACTAGGAAGCCAGTACCCAACTCTTTTAGCATCTGCTCAAAGTTTTGACCGGTCGATTTAACGAACCAGTTATGAATACCACCAGCATGACCGGTTGGCGTCATATCCATCTTACGTGCGGCATAGCTCGTTAGTAGGTAAGTTGCTAGCACACCGTCAGTGATGATTTCACGATCTTGAGTGAACACACCTTCGCTATCAAATGGGCTTGAAGCCAGACCACGTAGGATGTGAGGACGCTCAGAGATATTGAACCAATCAGGTAGGATTTTCTGACCTAAATGATCCAATAAGAAAGATGACTTACGGTAAAGGTTACCGCCACTGATCGCCATAACAAGGTGACCAATCAAGCCAGTTGCCACATCATTAGCGAACATAATTGGGTACTGGCCTGTTGGTAGCTTTTTCGCATCCAAACGGCTAATGGTCTTTTCTGCAGCTTCTTGACCTACACGCTCAGGCGTCCACAGCTCGTCACGGTGACGTGCAACGGTGTAGCTGTAGTCACGCTCCATCTCACCGTTAGCGCCTTGTCCAATTACACAGCAGCTCGTGCTATGACGACTAGAAGCATAGCTTGCTAGTAAGCCATGGCTGTTACCATAAACCTTAACGCCATAGTGGCTGTCGTAGCTTGCGCCATCACTCTGTTTGATCTTATCGCTATAAGCTAACGCTTGCTTCTCAGCAGCAATCGCAATCTCAGCGGCATAGTCAGGGTTTGGTTCATCAGGGTGAAAAAGATCCAAATCTGGAATTTCTTTTACCATGTATTCTTTTGCCGCAGGACCGGCAAATGGGTCTTCAGAAGTGTACTGAGCGATATCAAGTGCGGCCGCGACGGTTTGAGCAATCGCCTTTTCACTCAGATCAGATGTAGATGCGCTGCCTTTTTTCTGGCCGCGATAAACAGTAATACCTAGCGCACCATCACTATTAAATTCAACGTTTTCCACTTCACACATACGTGTTGAAACACTTAAACCCGTTGACTTAGTAATAGCGACCTCAGCTGCGTCTGCACTCACTGATGCCATATCCAACGCTTTAGCTACTGCGGCTTCTAGCTCAACTCTTTGCTGGGCGACTTGCTGTTTTACATCCATATCTATTCTAATTTTTTAGGTCAATATTACGTAGGATAACAAGAATTTCGCTTTCTCCCCAAGATTCTTGCTAAAATAGGCAATATATTCGTTTGAGATAGTGACATAGGCAGAAAAGATGGCTCGCAAAAACCAAAAAGCCCCATGGGAACCAGAAGAAGAAATCATCTGGGTAAGTAAGACAGAAATGAAAACCGACATGGAAGCGCTACAAAAACTGGGGGAAGAACTTGTTTCCCTGAAGCCTTCTGTATTAGACAAGTTTCCTCTGTCTGAAGATTTGGCACAAGCGATTAAAGATGCACAACGCTTTAAAAATGAAGCGAAGCGCCGTCAACTTCAATACATTGGTAAAGTAATGCGCAATGTTGATCCTGAGCCAATTCAAGCGGCTTTGGATAAAGTACGTAACAAGCACTCGCAAGCAACCGCTGAACTGCACAAGCTTGAGCAACTGCGTGATCGCGTTGTTGCTGAAGGCGATGCTGCCATTTCAGAAGTCATGGACATGTACCCTGAAGCAGACCGTCAGCGTCTTCGTCAGCTAGCTCGCCAAGCTAACAAAGAGAAATCAGCGAACAAGCCAGCAAAGGCTTCTCGTGAAATCTTCCAAATCTTAAAAGAGCTAAAGCTAGAAGACTAATCTTTGTCGCTTTATTCTGTAAGACAATAAAAGACCTAGCGCATGCTAGGTCTTTTTGTTTTCTACGTACTCAATATCAGAGAGATTAAACAAGAGTGATGAATCGTCACTCACCCGCTTTAACAAATGAGCTTAATTCTGTCTGTGGATGATCCGCCGTCAGTGCCTCTATCGAGTCTTCAACCAACACCTTACCTAGCGCCACAAACACAAACTTATTCGCGATACTGCGTGCGTCACCTAAATGGTGAGTCACCATCAAGACCGTAATATTTCGCTCTGCCGCTAATCGCTTCACTAAGCTAAGCATCTCTTCACGCAGCAAAGGATCAAGCGCAGAGAAAGGTTCATCAAGCAGCCAAATATCATGAGGTTGGACAAAACAACGCGCTAACGCAACACGCTGGCGTTGACCGCCGGATAAGTGCTCAGGCAACCTATCCAAATACTCAGCGACGCCAACTTGCGCTGCGGCTTGCTCCACAGCTTGCTTTTGGGTTGCAGTAAGCTTTAAACCTGGATGCAGACCTAAACCAATATTTTCTCGCACCGTAAGGTGAGCAAACAGGTTGTGCTCTTGAAACAACATCGCCAACGGACGCTGATGTGCTTCTTTACCAATAAGCGACTGCCCAGCCACTGATATCTCACCCGATGTAGGCTCGATGAAACCAGCAACTAGCGCCAACAGTGTAGACTTACCCGCACCACTCGGCCCCATAAGCGCAACAATATCGCCCTGCTCAGCTTGAAAATCAAAGCTAAACAACTCTCTGTGATAGTGGTAATCCACATCTTTCATCACTAACATCATCGGTTCCTTAATTCTTTAGCATCGAGCTTAGATCTTCGAGTAAATAAGAATTCTATTAAGCTAAAACTGCCGACACTCAGTAACAGTAAGCTCACAGAAACTACCGCCGCCGCTTCCATTTGATAGCTGCCTAACAATTGGAATAGGTACAAAGGCAGAGTTCTAAAATCTTGGCTACCAAACAAAGCAATCGCGCTTAAATCACCCATCGCCAACATAAAGCTGATCGAGAAGGCTTGCGCCATCGGCTTACGCAATGCGCGCCATTCCACGAGCCTGAATCGAGTGAAGCCAGTCATCCCTAAACTCGCACACACATACTGATACTGCTGAGACAGGTGCAGCATAGGTTGAGCCAAGGTTTTAATTACGTAAGGCAGCGCCATTAAACTGTTGACGGCAATCACGACAAAGAAAGCTAAACTGAATACATCGGTGAATGAACGCAGTAATAAGAAGATACCCGTACTGATCACCAGCCCCGGAGTCACTAAGATAATAGTGCCAATCAGCTCGATTTTATCGGCTCGAAAATTCTTGTTCTGTAAACGCCATGCTCGGCTAGTCAGCAGTATGGCGATACCAATACCAACTGCGATAACACTTGCTAATGACGCGACTTTAACCGAGGTCATTAACGCCGCCCAAAACGGCTCGCTGCTGAGTACGGTTAATGCCTGTGAGTTAATTCCACTGACGATAACCATAGCTAATGGCGGCAATACCAGCATTGAGACTATGATGATCCAAAAGCTATCCCAAGCTTTTGACCACCAGCTGTCCTTAACCAAATATTTCTCTTCCGACAGCTGACTGGCCGTCACTGAAATAGGCTTCGATAGGCGTTGAATGCTCACCGCTAGCACACCACACAGCAGCATTTGCCATATCGCGAGCAAGGCACCAGCTTGAAGGTCAAAGTCGAATTTAATCGCCTGATAAATAGCGAGCTCGATAGTGGTTGATTTAGGTCCACCGCCTAGCGCCATCACGGTAGCAAAGCTGGTAAAACACAACATGAAGACTAAGCCACACACATGTGGTAATTGCTGTCTTAAGCGAGGCCATTCAACCCATCTGAATTTGTTCCAATGACTCATACCCAAGTGAGCACAAAGCTTGTGTTGCTCGGCAGGCACGGTATCTAACGCTTGCAGAAGTAAGCGACTGGCATAAGGCAAGTTGAAGAAAACGTGCGCCAGCAAAATACCATTCAATCCGTATATGGAAAATGGCAATTCAATATCGAAGTTCGCCAAAAACTTAGCTAACCAACCACTATTGCCATAGATCGCAAGTAAGCCAAATACACCCACTAACACTGGCAGGACTAAGGTCGACGCGAACAGCCTTAACAACAAAGCGCGTCCAAAAAATTGTCTACGACACAGCGCATGAGCAATAGGTATAGCAAAGCCAACACTCAGCACCGTTGAGAGTGTCGCCTGATAAAAACTGAATTTCGTTACATGCCAATAGTAGGGATCGGACCATACTTGGCTGATATCAAGAGAAGGGGCATTGCTAAGCAATGCCCCAACTGCTGAAACCACGAAGGCGGTAATGAGTATCGCTACCCAAATCCCAACCTTAGGTGTTTTCTTTATCATAGATTGATTTTTTACCGTAAATGGTTCGCTCAGTTAACATCGAACAAACCTTTAAATACAGAAAGTTAGAAAGCTAATTTTTTAAAAGCAAATTAAAAAGTAAGTGCACTCTGCCATTCACGAATCCATGGCTTACGCTTAGCTGCAATTTCTTCGGGCGTAAAGCTTAGCGCTTTCTGAGGAACCGTAAGTTGCTCGAACCCTTTTGGAAGCTCAATATCGGTCACTGGGTACATCCAGTTGCCTGTTGGCATCGCCGATTGGAATTCATCACTTAGGATAAACGCCATAAACTCATCAGCAAGCTTTTCGTTCTTGCTGCCTTTAACCTTAGCGGCCACTTCCACTTGAGTGTAATGCCCTTCTTCGAAGCTTGCTGCTGCATACTTAGAATCGCTTTCAGCAATAATGTGGTAAGCCGGAGACGTTGTATAAGACAACACTAAATCCGACTCGCCTTCTAGGAACATAGAGTAAGCTTCAGACCAGCCTTTGGTTACAGTCACTGTTTTCTGAGCAAGCTTCTTCCATGCTGCTGTCGCTTCATCACCGTATACTGATTTCATCCAAAGCATCATGCCTTGGCCTGGTGTTGATGTACGTGGATCTTGGTAGATGACCTTAAGATCATCACGCTGCTCAACCAGTTCTTTCAAGCTCTTCGGCGGGTTTTCCAGTTTCTCTTTATTGTAAACAAAAGCAAAGTAGCCAAAGTCATAGGGTACAAAAGTGCTGTCGTTCCAACCATTAGGAAGCGTTACCGATGACGTATCAACATTATGCTCAGCCAATAAGCCCGTCGCTTTCGCTTCAGCCATCAGGTTGTTGTCGAGACCTAGCAAGATATCGGCTTTGCTGTTGCCGCCCTCAAGACGTAAACGGTTCAGAATAGACACGCCATCTTCTAGAGCGACAAAATTCACATCACAACCACACTTCTCTTCGAATGCTTTTTCAACGGCAGGACGAGGGCCCCAATCCGCAGCAAAAGAGTCATAGGTGTATATAGTCAAAGTGTTGTCTGCAGCAAAGGCAGAAAAAGAAATAGCTGTAGTAACAGCAAGGGTAGTTAATGTGAATTTCACTGGACGCTCTCCATGGTCTGAGCGGCACAGGTTTGAGGGAGGAGAACGGTAGAGGTTGTTCCTAACTCAATTCCTACGCCAGCATTATCTGGTTCAGGTTTACGGGTCCCAAGCACCTGCTTGATCTCAGCTCGCATTCATTATTTGAATGGTTCGCTCCCCGATGAGTGTTCAGAATTGTAATTTGATTTTTAACAATAAGCTATCAAGTTTGGATCAATTACGTTGATCGTAACCCCAACGTGGCACTAAACCTTGTTCGATACCAAGGTGATCTAGAATACGCGCCACCATAAAGTCGACCAGATCTTCAATTGACTTGGGTTGATGATAAAAACCCGGAGCTGCAGGCATGATCGTTACGCCCATGGTCGAAAGTTTGTGCATGTTCTCGAGATGAAGCGTCGAAAATGGCGTCTCGCGAACCACCAACAACAATTGGCCTCGCTCTTTCATGACTACGTCTGCTGCTCGCTCAATCAGGTTATCTGATAGACCATGAGCAATCGAAGCCAAGCTTCCCGCTGAACATGGACAAACGACCATCTGTTTAGGTGCTGCTGAACCAGAGGCAACCGGCGAGAACCAATCATCTTTTCCACACACCACCAGCTTTTCAGGGTCGCAGCCAAGATGTTTAACCAAAGCTTGTTTCGCCGCATCTGGCCCAGCAGGTAACTTAAGTTCATGCTCGGTCGCCAATACCACTCGCGCTGCCGATGAAATCAGCAAGTAGACCTGATAATCGGCTGCCAAAAGGCATTCAAGTAAACGCAGGCCATAAGGCGCACCAGATGCGCCAGTGAAAGCAAGGGTTATCGCTTTATCGTGTTTTGTCATGTTCTCAATTACTTCAAATTATAAGGTCGTGGATGCCGTTAGCCTTTGAGTGCCAATCCATCCAACAGTTTTTGATGAATGCCACCAAAGCCACCATTACTCATTACCAAAATTTGGTCGCCAGCTTGTGCCTCTGAGACAATTTTAGCAACGAATGCATCCATGTCATCACTCACGTGTGCCGGTTGGTGACAAGCGTCTGCAACATCTTGAACTGACCAATCAATGTTATCCGGTTGGAATAAGTAGGTAGAATCCGCTTGTTTAAGCGAATCAGCCAAGGTTTCTTTATGCACACCACGTTTCATGGTGGCGGAACGAGGCTCTAAAACGGCAATGATTTTTTTCGAGTCGACCTTATTACGTAAGCCGCCGAGCGTAAGTTCAATCGCCGTTGGGTGATGAGCAAAATCATCATAAACAGACACACCTGCCACCTCGCCTTTAAACTCCAAACGGCGCTTAGTATTAATAAAGGTAGCTAGTGATTCACAAGCAAGGTCAGGTGTCACGCCCACATGACGTGCAGCTGCAATCGCCATCAAAGCATTATTTACGTTGTGGTCGCCCACTAAATCCCAATTTACGGTTCCAACACATTCATTTTGGAAGTAAACCTCAAATTGAGAGCCATCTTTGACCAGTTTCTTGGCATCCCAGTCGCCTTGCTCGCCACTCGATTCAGTTTCACTCCAGCAACCGCGAGCTAGAACATCTTCAATAGCGCTGTCTTGCTTAGGTGAGAAAATGCGACCATTGCTTGGCACAGTACGCACCAAATGATGAAATTGTCGCTTAATCGCTTCAAGATCGTCAAAGATGTCCGCATGATCGAACTCTAGGTTATTCATCACTAAGGTTCTTGGGTGGTAATGAACGAACTTAGATCGTTTATCGAAAAAAGCACTGTCGTATTCGTCGGCTTCTACCACGAAGAACATGCTTTCACCAAGGCGAGCAGAGATACCAAAGTTACCCAACACTCCGCCAACTAAGAAGCCCGGTGCATAGCCACAGTCTTCCAAGATCCAAGCCAACATACTGGAAGTTGTGGTTTTACCGTGAGTACCGGACACCGCAAGAACCCAGCGGTCATGCAATAAGAACTCTTGCAGCCATTGTGGACCAGAGGTGTATCTAAGGTTGTTATCCAAGACATACTCAACACATGGGTTACCACGGCTCATCGCATTACCGATAACCACCAGGTCAGGCCTAGGCTCTAGTTGGCTTGGGTCGAACCCTTCAATAATTTCAATCCCTTGCGACTCTAACAAGGTGCTCATTGGTGGGTAAACATTCGCGTCACTACCCGTAACCTTGTGACCTAATTGACGAGCCAATACCGCAGCACCACCCATGAAGGTGCCACAAATTCCTAAGATATGAATATGCATAAATTGCTTCCAAACGCTTGGCTAAATAAACAGTGCCTAATTAAAACGGCTTGCACTCATTATCATTAAATGGCGATTAAAAGCGAGCAGCAATGCAAAACAAATTGAGTCGACATAGTAAGTGAGATCTGTGTCGCTTAGTTCATTACCATTAAAAAGATCTAACCTTTAGAATTTAGGTAAGCGTCTAGATGAATAAAGCCCACTCAAGAGGCCGAATCTACAGTGCTCAAATCCCCCCTAATATTGAGAGAAGTTTAAGGAAATAACATGTCTGAGATGCGCACCCTTGGTGAGTTCATTGTTGAGAAACAGAGTGACTTCCCCCATGCAAGCGGTGATCTATCATCCCTTTTGTCGTCTATTCGACTTGCTGCAAAAATTGTTAACCGTGAGATCAACAAGGCTGGCCTAGTCGACATCACTGGCGCTGTTGGTACAGACAACGTGCAAGGTGAAGAGCAGCAAAAGCTAGACCTTTACGCGAACGACAAATTTAAAGCGGCTCTAGAAGCCCGTGACCAAGTTTGTGGTGTTGCAAGTGAAGAAGAAGACGAAGCTGTCGCCTTCAATAAAGAGCTCAACAAAAACGCAAAATACGTTGTACTGATGGATCCACTAGATGGCTCATCAAACATCGATGTAAATGTATCGGTTGGTACAATTTTCTCTATCTACCGTCGAGTATCACCGATCGGTACACCACCAACACAAGAAGATTTCTTACAGCCAGGACACAAGCAAGTAGCCGCGGGTTACGTGATTTACGGTTCTTCAACCATGCTTGTATACACAACAGGTGCTGGCGTAAATGGCTTCACCTACGACCCATCACTGGGTACCTTCTGCCTATCTCATGAAAACATGATGATTCCAGACGAAGGTAAGATTTACTCAATCAACGAAGGTAATTACATCCGCTTCCCTACGGGTGTTAAGAAGTACATCAAGTACTGCCAAGAAAATGAGCCAAGCGACAACCGCCCTTACACATCACGTTACATCGGTTCTCTAGTATCAGATTTCCACCGTAACCTTTTGAAAGGCGGCATCTACTTGTACCCAAGCACGCAAAGTCACCCTCAAGGTAAACTGCGTCTGCTTTACGAGTGCAACCCTATTGCTTTCCTTATGGAGCAAGCTGGCGGTATTGCATCAGACGGTGCACAGCGTATCATGGATATCAAACCAACTGAGCTACACCAACGTGTGCCTTTCTTCGTTGGTTCAACAAAAATGGTACGTAAAGTAGAAGAGTTTCTTGAGCTGAACCCTGAGTAACCCTCTCATTTCATTCTCAAACTAACGCTATTAAAAAGCCAGCACCTCAGTGCTGGCTTTTTGTTGTCTCGTAAGGTGATTAACTAGTTAGGAATCATTGTTCCGCTGACACCAGTTACCCGAAAGTATTTCTTTATTAGCTGTTAGATCAAGCTGATACAAATATACCCATGCTAATCCAAATATAGTCTCTATTTGCTCGCGACGATACTCAACAGGAACATCTTCTAGCCGATCGAGCGACTCTAAAATTTCGTCGTTAATGATATAGACCTCACCAGCGACACTTTTCTTTCCCAAAATCATCGCCGGATAGGCACCTAAATCAAAAAGTGCGTATTCCTTAGGTGTATCAAACTGCCCTAATAAATCGCAGCCCTGCAAATAATGGTGATTGGACTGACCTTGCCTCAAGGTTCCATAGACAAAAACAAGATGCTGCATATGCCCTCCCATACGGCTCTACTCGAACTCAAATTGATAGAGAAGATCCACAGCACTGTCTAGGCCAGAAACAGCTTCAACATAGAGATCCTGCATCAATCTATAACGAACGGTAAACTCACCTAACGAGTTAAAGATACCCACACCATACTTCACCTGTAAGCCAGGCAGGATGTAACCACTTACCGTCACTTGAGAGTCATCGCCAGAGCCTGCAGTATCCAGTTGCAAGTCCTTTACACCAAAGGCTTCACCGATTTCACCAACAACCTTACCACTCTTCGCTAAACTCAAACCGATTAAAGTCGTTGTCATCGAACCGCTCGACTCACCGTCGATATCTTGGCCACGCAAAATATAAGACAGTGCGTTCGCTTGTGGCATCGCTGGGTCAGAATAAATCTCGATGGTAGGCTCTGTCGCAGGGCCAGTCACTCGAATACCAGCGGTCACGTCATCCTGAGTATTATCAGGATTACGAATCGCGTTGATGGCTACGTATGGCTGATCCGGTGGTCCATTCATTAGGATCTTACCCTCTTCGATCAAGAGGTCTTGCCCGAATGATTGATAAGTACCATCGACGATGTTCACTTCACCTGTAATAAATGGACCTTGGTCTTTTTGAGCCACGTTGAGCTTACCGACCAAATCACCTTCAAGACCGAAGGCAGACAGTTTAAAGTCATCACCAATGGAGATATTAATATTCGTCATCACATTGAATGGATTCGTATCTTCGTTTTCTGGCTCTAGATCTTTATTCAAAATAACCTGATCAGAAGAGACGCCAACCGCTGACGGTGGTAAATCTTCAACAACAATTCGTCCCCATGGTAATGCAATATCACCGGTGATTTTCGCCAGATCTGGTGTGACATCAATAGTCATATCAGGTACGACCTTCACCTTAACCATCGGTGGGATATCAACCATCAACTCATCAGCGAAAACTCTAACGTTCGAATGCCATGCTTTAAGATCTTGCCAATCTCCGGTTCCCTCAATATCAAGGTGACCATCAGGTGTTTCGACATTCGCATCCAGTTTTGCACTATAACCATCAAAGTCGAGGTCGATGCGGCCATCTTTCACATCAACAGGCGTAACATCGCCTTTGACTTGAATACCATCAACAGAGAATTGACCAAAGACTTGAGGGTGCATCAGAGAGCCTTTAACTTGAAGATCACTCTCAAGGTCGGCTTTCAATAAGCTGTATTCACCTAGAATTGGTTGTAAGAAATCAAGATGGAACGTGGTCAGCTTAATTGCCGCATCGACCATTTTGTCTTCGGCAAGAATATCCGGTAACGACACCGTGCCAGACAGGTCACCATTGTCGGAAACATCCAACTTAAAATCGGCATCCAGTTTGTTGTCTTTCAGTTGGGCATTCAATGCAACGCTTTCCCAACCCAGTGTGATTGGCTCACCCACTTGTTGAACAACCTGACCTTTCGGCATATCAACGCTTACCGTGACTTCAGGCTCATCTTGTTCAGACCACTTTGCATGAGCAGTCGCATTGACTAAGCCCTGTAATTGCGTCTCTTTAGGCACAAAGGCTTTAATCTGCTCGAAATCGAATTGATTGATGGCTACCTTGGCCTCACCCGATTTTCCGACACGAACGTCTTCATCCAAACACACGCTCGAACCCGATTGTTTCCAACAGTGCGCTTGAACATCGGCAAACTGTTTATCAACATCCGCATTTATCGCGACAGGTTGATCTAACACCCAAGGACCTTGCTGAGTGGTGATTTTGACTCTGTCTAACGATCCATACCAAATAAGAGAAGGCTTTTGAATCAACTCTCCGGAAATAGCTAAGCTTGTAGACACGATGTCGGATATCACATCAAGTGTCACTGTGTGTTTCTTCTCACCACCACTCACCGTGAGATCAATGCTTTCTACGCTCTGATCTTGATAGGTTAGGTTGTTAGCTTTTAATTCAAGATCAGCTTGAGCTTCAGGCAATGGCAGAGGAACCACAGAACCATTAAGCGACAAGGATTCTAGTGTTGCTTCGTTATTCCAATCTACCTTATCCACATTTAGAGCGAGATCGACTTCAGGCTTTTTCGTTGGACCACTGAGCTGGATGTTACCAATCACTTTACCTTTCAAATCAGGGACGCTTTTTACAAGCTCAGGGAAGTGAATCTCAACACCCATGTCCCATTTCTTATCAAGCTCACCCTGAGCCTTAATCGAGTTAACACCGTGAGCTAAGCTCAAACCACTGGTTTTCAGTTTTGGTTCACCGCTCGCGCTGCGATCCGACGCTGACAACTGACCTTCGATATCCAGAGGGTATTCTCGCAAGATCCCTTCAATATCCAATTTAGGCAGTTCAATCGCCCAGCCGCCCGCTTCCGTCAACTCACCTGAGGTGACGATGTTTCCACTAATGTTGCCCTCAGCTTCTGGCCACTGCAGACCCGGTTGAATATCTTTGAGTGTCACGTCAGCTTGCCAGTTAACGAGACTCTTCCAGTTCGCTTTAACGACACCGTTAAGCTCACCGCCTAGCGTGTTGAGCTTTAGACGCTCGAGATCAATTTGTTCCGTCGTGCCTTTACCCTGTAGATCGATGGCTAATTCAGGGATTTCCTTACCATCGGCTTCACCTTTAAGAAGAACATTAAAACCATCTAGTGAGCCATCAGCTTTAAATTGCTCAATTGTCGCTTGGTAATCGCTTTTTCCGGTAAGGGGCCACTGTGCTTGTCCGCCCTCTAAAAGAAGGTCAAATGGCAGAGTCGGTTCTAAGGGTTGAATATCCCCAGACAACTTTGCCTCAATCAGCTCAGAAAATTGGGAGTCTAGGTTTAGCTTAGCCACGCTGCCTTGTGCTTTCAGAGACAACTTCTGCCCAACAAGGTCGGTTTCTTTCACCAACGCATCCAAAGAAAGTTCTAGCGGGTAACCGCCCTTGAGCTCAACCTTCGTGGTTAGATTGGCGCTTGCTTGTGGCATATCGAGTTCGAGAGTTGAAACATCAACCGTGTGTTTGCCCGCGCGAGCTTCTAGCCCAAGGTGGTTAACAACGATTGGTGTTTCTTGTTCTAAGGTGAAACGGTTGAGGTCAAAACGCTCCAACACAACCTGCAGAGGAATCCAGACTTCCGGCAATTCGATAGCCGTTTTAACGGCAGCTTTTGGCTCAACCTTTTCTGCTTGCGGTTCTTCTGTCGACTCCGCGAGTTTAACCTTAAGATCATTGAATAAGGTTGGCGATACAGTTAGCTTTTCGCCCTGCATACTCAAAGCCGTAGAGAACAAGCTCCATTCAATTTCATGCCCTAAGATATTCAACTTGATATCAGACAAAGCGATACGGTTGATTACGATTGGCAACGGTGTTTTTACCGATGTTACGGGCGGAGTAGGTTCTGTTTCTTCTGTAGAGGCCGGAGGCAGTTCAGTAAATGCGAAGTCCAATCCTTGAATCGCTAAACGATCGACACACAACTTAGGGTCGAGCAGACAGCGAGGATTAATCGCCAAGTTCAGCTTTTGAACTTTGGTGTCTATATGCAGGCTGTCATCTTTAAACTGAACATTATTAAGCGTAAAGCTCGGGAACAGAGCCCCTTTAGTGCTTTCCACTTTAAGCTGTGGCAACGCTTTTTCAGCGCCCCACAACACAGTGTTCAACCCTGGATTGGTGAACAAAACAAAACCTAGCAAGGCTATCAACAACAGCAAAATAGACGTCAATGAGATCGACGTCCACTTGATGCACTTGCCCATCACTTTGATCATAATTCTGGCCCTAAACTAAAGTGTAACTGGAACTCATCACCTTTTTCTGCATCTAGACCCCAAGCAAAATCCAAACTCACTGGACCAACAGGTGACGCCCAACGAACACCGACGCCGGTGCCGTGTTTCCATTCGGGTTTGTCATTAAATGCATCACCAATGTCGTAGAATGCTGCGCCCCACCAGTTTCCAACCAAGCGGTATTGGTATTCAAACGAGCTGGTTGCAATGAATTTGGCACCCGTTAGTGCGCCACTTTCATCTCGAGGAGAGATCGACTCATAACCATAACCACGAATGCTATTGTCACCACCAGCAAAGAATCTTAGGGAGGGAGATAGCTTATCAAACTCGTCGGCAAAGTTGCCGCCAAATTGAAGTCGAGTTAAGCCTCGGTGATTGTCGCCAATGCTTCGAATCCAAGCGGTTTGACCTTGAAAACGAACAACCTTAGTTTCAGATAACAAGGTATCATCACCCGCTTCAACCATAATGGTTTGTTTATCGCCCCACATCGGCATCGAACCGCCTCGCGTTCGAGTGCGTGAGAAAGAGATACCCGGCAGCACAAATTGCGCTAAATCATCCTGCAAACCTTGCTCATAGTTTTCGACCAAGTATCGAATGAAGACCGTGCGTTGCCAACCGTTATCCAGTCGCCAATATCTTTCTAGCGCTAAGTTTGACTCCAAACTCTTGGTATCACGATTATCCAAGTTTTTCATACCGTACTTAACTTGATAGTAGTCGTTCAGCACGTCATCCAGAGGGATTTTATAGGTAGCGGTAATCGTCTGTTCAGGTTTAGAAATCGACAGGCTGCTATTGAAGCTATGGCCTTGTTCATTAACCCAAGGTTTTTTCCACTTCAGAGTGCCTTTTACGCCAAGGTCGGTGGATACACCGATACCCGTTTCGATTTGGTTACGAGCTTGCGGAGCAAGGCTAACCTTCATCGGGATCTCTCGGCCTTCGCCTAACTGGCTTAAATCTGGTTCAACAAATACCGAGGAGAACCAATCCGTATTGGACAGGTTTTGGTTGTACTCACCGACTTTGGTGATTGAGTAAGGTTCGCCATCCTCAAATGGTTTAAGTGACTGCACCTTATCTTCTTCTATCTGGCTACCAGTAACCTGAGTAGTACCAAAGTGATAGCGGATACCACTGTTATAATGAAGACGAACATAAGCGCGGTTCAATTCAGGAGCGACTTCTAGCTTACTAAGATCATAAGCACCATCGAAGTAGCCTTTCGCTAAGCCAAGGTTGCGGATCGACGATTTCAAAGAGTCATAATTACCATGATTCAGAGTCGAACCTTTAGACAAGCTACTCTTCGCTATCAAGGCTAAAAAGTCTGGGTCATCCTTGGCTTCACCAGTTAGAACGATATCTGAAGTATAAATAACAACAGGCTCTCCCGGCTCAACCGTAACGGTCATTTCGGTATCATCTTCGGAGTGAGTAAATGTGATTTTAGGGTGGTAGTAGCCTAACGCATTCAGGGCTTCTTTAATCATAGATTCCAAGCGGGATTGGAATCTTAGTGAAACCGAATACTCTTCTTCAGGGATCGCACTCAGATAAGCATCAACATTATCCTCAAGCGCTCCATCTAGCCCTTTGATTTCAAGGGAAACGTCAGCGAAAGCGAGCGTCGATGACAATAGAGTGCCAATCAGAACTGGTAAAGTTTTTCTTATCATGTTTAATTGGTGAAGAAGTTATCAATACGTTAATAAGTGAAAAGAAATAATACCGCTAAATAGGCATTGAGTCTGTAATAAATCCTGGAATAACACGGTCTAATTTAAAGACTTATTCAATATTGACCAACAGTTAATATGAACCCACGTTAAATAAAAGCCAGCGCGGTAAACGTATGCGAAAAGGAATATAACATGCTAAACAAACAACAACTGGTTTCTGCAGCAACCGCACTACCGGGAAATGCTGACCCAATTCGAATCACTGAGCGCCATTTCGTCAATCAAACCGACCTGCTCGATGCACCCACGGGCTCTCAACAAGAAGTCCTGTTTGGTATGGGGTGCTTCTGGGGAGCTGAGCGTTTGTTTTGGCAATTGGATGGCGTTATTTCAACATCCGTTGGTTACGCTGGCGGATACACAGTTAATCCCACTTATGAACAAGTATGTACTGGGCAAACCGGCCATACCGAGGTCGTTCGTGTCATATTTGATAGTGAACAAACCTCTCTAGCTCGAATACTTGAAACCTTTTGGGAGCGTCATGACCCAACTCAAGGGATGCGCCAAGGCAACGATTTAGGGACTCAGTACCGTTCTGCGATTTACACCTTCAGTGAAGAACAACAATCTATCGCTGAGCACTCTAAACGTGAATATCAACGAGCAATGACTGAATCTTTAGGCAACGAGATCACGACGGAAGTTCTGCCTGCTGGAAAATATTTTTTCGCAGAAACCTACCACCAGCAATACCTAGCTAAAAATCCGAATGGGTATTGCGGGTTGGGTGGAACAGGTGTGTGCTTCCCTCCACAATAAAGTGCCGTTCGACATACCATCGTGAACGACACGCATTAAAAAAGGGCTTCCATCAGGAAGCCCTTTTCATTGTTAATCTATTCGGTGCAAGACAAATCGATAAAGCTCAGTTACACCGGCAACGCTGCAATGGTGCCGTTAACTTCTTTAAAAATAGTGAGCTTTTGTTTGTCTGAAACTTCAGGAAGTAGCACCTTGCCTTGGTCGAAGCGAAACTCTCCAACACCTTCAATAGCAAATTGGCCTTTGAACAGGACTTTAACGAAACGCGCCACCTGACGTGGACGGTAAGTAGAAAATTTTCTTAACATAATACAACCTCAATTCCATTTGAGTACTACAGTCACATACCTGAACAGCGTCGCTGTTCAAAGCACATTTAATCGCTAATTCCTTTAGCAAACAGCAAGATAATCTATTGTTCATCTTGATATTGATGCATTATACCTTTTGGTAACAAGCCTGCAACTTCTTTCTACGTCGTACGATAAAAAAGTTAAAGAGGCATTTTTCAAATTTCATATTATACTTCCTGTGCAAACCATAAGCGGAACAAAAATATAATGAAAAACAAAACTCTACTGGCTTTTCTAGCCGCAGCCTCTCCACTCTTCGCCAATGCTCACAACCTATCAGTAGGCGCTACCCTGCCTGCCGTCGATGTGAGTAACTATGGTGAGATTGTTCTAAACGACGGAAATACTGGATATCAAGCTTGGGCAACCAATGATCTTCTAGGTAAAGTTCGCGTCGTTCAAGCTATCGCTGGCCGCAGCAGCTCTAAAGAGCTCAACGCACCACTGATGGCAGCCATTACCGCATCGAAATTCTCAGAAGACAGCTACCAAACCACCACTATCATCAACCAAGATGATGCGATTTGGGGTACTGGGTCTTTTGTTAAGTCCTCTGCCGAAAGCAGCAAAGAAGAATTTCCATGGTCTTCTATGGTCCTAGATGAAGACGGCGCCGTTGCGTCAACATGGGCTCTAAAAGAAGAAAGCTCAGCGATTATCGTTCAAGACAAGCAAGGTAAAATCTTGTTTGTAAAAGAAGGTGCATTAAACGAATCAGAAGTCACTCAAGTCATTGAGTTGATTAAAGCGAGCCTTTAATAAGATATTCGCGTCTTTTTCGAGACCTAACCAAAGGATATTGTTATATTATAACAGTATCCTTTTTTTAATTCTGTGGTTAATCATCCTGATGTGGCAAAACACACCCAACAATGTGAAACGCAAAACAGGCTTCTTGCTTGGGCTTATGCTCATGTTAAGCGTGTTAGCCGCAACACACATTGTGGATATCGCACCAGAGCACCACACTTCACACCATTGTGAGCTGTTTTCGCTTAATCAGTTCATCACAGCGCACTCACTACCACAGATTCCAGAGTTCCATTCGGAATTTACTGTCGCTATTACAGAGTCAGTAACTTCACTACAGCGGCTATATTTCGCTTATTTGGCACGCTCACCTCCTGTAAATATCGCTTAATTACCACTACTTTTTAATTAACCTTTATTCAGGAAAAAACATGAAACCTA
The DNA here is from genome assembly GCF_041467595.1 of Vibrio sp. 10N.247.311.13. Taxonomy (NCBI): domain Bacteria; kingdom Pseudomonadati; phylum Pseudomonadota; class Gammaproteobacteria; order Vibrionales; family Vibrionaceae; genus Vibrio; species Vibrio sp. 10N.247.311.13. Next base: position 51,122 of record NZ_JBFSUX010000017.1, read on the forward strand.
CTTTTTTAGCCGTTGTTATCGGCATGACTGTCTCTACAAATGTTCTAGCTAACGAAGAATTCCGCTCTCATGATGCACACGTACATGGCCAAGTTGAAGTAAACATCGCGCAAGATGGGCAAGAATTGCTTGTTGAAGTGACAGCTCCCGGCGCAGATGTGGTTGGGTTTGAACATGCTCCAGAAACTGCAGAACAGAAGAAAGTGTTTGAACAGGCTATCGCACAATTAAACAAGCCAGAAGAGCTGTTTAGTTTTAACAATGCGAGTTGTACTCTGAAGTTCAAGTCAGTAGCAAACACCTTAGAAGGCGGTCATGACGACCATGAAGGCCATGACCATGCGGAACACGGTCATGGCGACCACAAAGACCATGATCACGCTGAACACGATCATGACGACCACAAAGACCATGACCACGCTGAACACGATCATGATGACCACAAAGACCATGACCACGCTGAGCACGATCATGATGACCACGAAGGTCACGACCACCACGATCACTCAGAAGGTGGCCACGGTGAGTTCACTGTTGAGTACCACTATGAATGTTCAGATGTTGCTAAGCTAGACACAGTTGGCACTCAGTGGTTCTCTAAGTTCAGCAACACTGAAAAAATGACGGTGAACCTACTAACAGACACAGCTCAAGTACAAGAAGTGCTTAACGCAGAGCGTATTAGTTTCCGATTCTAATCACTCCTAGATCGGATTAAACGTAAAATAAACAGCCAGGTAAGTCATCGCTTACTTGGCTGTTCAAATCGGTGTGTTCCTGGGAATTTATGTTTCAAATTACTGTCCAGTAGATACACCGCTTTAATTATTGGAGCTAGCATGTCTTCTGACAGTTCATCACTTGTGGTCAAACTCGAAAATATCAGCTTTCGTTGGAAGCCTGAATTACCACCAACGTTAGAGATCCCCTCTCTTCACATCCAAGCCCAAGAGCACCTTTTTATTAAAGGGCCAAGTGGTTGTGGAAAATCAACTTTGTTAGGGCTACTGACCGGAATCAACCAAGCTGAGCAAGGAGAAGTCTCTATCCTTGATCAAGACCTCACTCAGCTTACACCTCGTCAAAGAGATAAATTCAGAGCCGATCATATTGGTTATATTTTCCAACAATTTAACCTGCTTCCTTATCTATCAGTTATCGATAACGTGACGCTTCCTTGCCAGTTTTCACAGATACGTAAACAGCAAGTCGCTGAAAGCCAGAAAAGCTTACAAGAGACGGCTCGAGAGTTGTTACTCAGATTAAAACTACCTCAAGCTTTAATGGACAAGCCCGTTACCGAGTTAAGCATCGGTCAACAACAACGTGTTGCTGCCGCTCGTGCTTTGATCGGCCAACCCAAAATCATTATTGCCGACGAGCCAACCTCGGCTTTGGATCATGACAACCGAGAAGCTTTTATCGAACTGTTGTTAGAACAAGCCAACCAGGCAGGTTCTACTCTTATCTTTGTTAGCCATGATCCAACACTAGAAAAGTTGTTCACTCGAACCATAGATTTAAAAACCGTTAACCAAGCTAAGGTTGTCGTATGAAAGTAATTACTCACTTAGCCTTAAAAAGCGTACTCAACCGTAAAGCCACAGCCATTCTAACTATTCTCACTGTGGCTGTATCCGTCATTCTATTACTCGGTGTGGAACGTGTAAGAACCGAAGCTAAGAGCAGCTTCGCCAATACGATTTCAGGTACTGACCTTATCGTCGGTGGCCGCTCTGGTCAGGTAAACCTGCTGCTTTATTCCGTATTTAGAATCGGTAATGCGACCAACAACATCGACTGGAAAAGCTATGAAGAATTTAGCCAGCACAACGCTGTAAAGTGGGCGATCCCAATCTCATTGGGTGATTCACATAAAGGCTTCCGCGTAATGGGCACGAACCATAGCTACTTCGAGAATTATCGCTATGGAAGTAAGCAACCACTTACTTTTCAGCAAGGCAAAGAGTTTAATCAGCTATTTGACGTAGTGATTGGTGCCGACGTCGCGAAGAAGCTAGATTACAAAATAGGTGATCAAATCATTCTTGCGCACGGTATCAGTGATGTTGCGTTTAGCCGTCACGATAATCTGCCCTTCAAGATTGTGGGAATACTCGCGCCAACAGGAACACCAGTAGACAAAACCGTACACGTATCGCTAGAGGCAATCGAAGCAATTCATGTTGGCTGGGAATCAGGTGCCAACCTCGGGCACACACCGAATGCTGAAGCGCTAAAGCAACGTGACTTCCAACCGAAGCAGATTACCGCGATGATGGTTGGCCTTAAATCGAAGATCCAAACCTTCGCACTGCAACGAGAAATCAATAACTACCGCCAAGAACCTTTAAGCGCCATTATGCCGGGCATTGCGCTTCACGAATTGTGGGGAATGATGGCTGTAGCAGAACAAGCATTACTGATTGTTTCAGGGTTTGTTGTTGTCGCCGGATTATTGGGTATGCTCAGTAGCCTACTCACTAGCTTGCAAGAAAGGCGTCGAGAGATGGCTATCCTACGTGCGATGGGCGCAAGACCTCGTCATGTGTTTGGTTTACTGATCAGTGAAGCCAGTGCACTAACCTTCCTTGGCATTACATTAGGTGTTGCAGTATTGTTTGCGCTGATCGCAGTGGTTGCTCCTATTGTGCAACAAAGTTATGGTATCAACATATCGATATCCGCAATCACACCGCATGAGTGGAAACTGCTTATGCTGGTACAAGTTGCTGGAATCATTATCGGCTTTATTCCCGCTTTCAGGGCTTACCGCCAGTCATTGTCTGATGGCATGACGATTCGAATCTAAAATAGGAACCTACGATGCAACGCAAATTCCTACTGATACTTGGGCTACTTCTGTTCCCATTTATCAGTACAGCTCACGCTGAAACCACTCAGAATGACGAATCGGTATTAACACTTGAATGGATTGATTTGATTCCAGAATCAGAACGTGCTCAGCTAGATTCATTTGGTATGCCGATGGTTGACCACAATAGTATGGACAAACCTCAACAATCGACACTTGGTGCTGTTCGCCCAGAGCTGAATGGCAGCACAGTGAAGATTCCTGGCTTTGTGATTCCATTGGAAGGTGATGAGAATATGATCACTGAGTTTCTGCTGGTACCGTACTTTGGCGCATGTATCCACGTGCCACCGCCGCCACCGAACCAAATCATCTACGTGAAGTTCCCGAAAGGTGCACCAATACAGCAGTTATGGGATGTGATCTATTTGGTCGGAACGCTGAAAACTGAGTCAATCAGCCATGACTTAGCGCAAACCGGTTATCTTATTGAAGGTACTGCGATTGAAGAGTATGACGACATGTAGTCATTAGAAGGGTGGCTCAAGGATGAGCTGCCGTCACTGAACGAGTGTGATCATTCAATAACAGTTTAATAACGATAATTTTCTTCTGAATTACGCGATGTAATTAGATAAGTAAGCTAGAACAGCGACATAAATCGCGAGTAATAACCCTATACTAAGCTGTTTCTTCAGCTTGTTATCATTGACTTGATTCATAACTCCTCCTTGAGAATTACAACAAATTTAACATTTTATTATCATTAACAAAAGTAAAAATTTGTTGAAACCTTCAACTATGCTCGCAAAATCTAGCCACCAATAAGATAAAGAGTTACATTTTAGACAGTTATACCAATCACAATAAGTAAGTGTTCAGAAATAGCGTAGGAAAAAGCCTTGAGAACAAGGCGGAGCTTTTTGATAAGTAGTTATTCTACAATCAAAAATTGTAGCTCAGTTATCAAGCGTTTTAACAAGCTAGGCTGAGCGATTATTTACTACGATTGGTTTTGAGTCGTCTCCTAACGGTACTCTTATGTCAAAAACCAAACAGCCAGTGATCATTGAGCATGCTAGCGACACACAGCATAAGCATGAGAAAAAGCCTCATATTGCCGACAGTGCCAGCAGAATGCTGCACATCGCACAAAGCTTCGGCCTCGATTTCTTAATTAGTCATAGTGCCAAGCCAAAGGATAAAGCTGAGAGTACGCTTATCGAACGGGCACTATTGCGAGAGAAAAAACGTAGAGAGCTTCGCCAAAAGAACCTAGAACAGATTCTAAAGTTGGCGCACTCTTCATGTAAGGATGAAGCGGCTGGAGACCCGGATCAGGACTGGTTATACCGTTTCTTCGACATGGCACAAGAGATCCACAATACATCGATGCAGAGGCTATGGGCTCAAGTACTGAAACGAGAAGTCACCAACCCAGGCTCGACGTCGATGAAGGCACTGCAAATCTTAAAAGACATGACACCAAAAGAAGCGTTAACCCTACAAAGGGCAGCATCACTGGGTTGTAGCTTTGGTAGCGATAACAGCAGAAAGCTCTTACTCGGCTTTAAATCTCATGCTGGGCTATTCAACTTTGGCAAAAGGGACACCACCAACACCATCAACCTTGGTGGGCACAACCTGCCCTACTCCAGCTTGCTCCACTTGATAGAGCTCGGGATTATTCTGGGCACAGAATTAGAATCCGGAGAGATTGATTTCGATCCAGCCCTGCACCTAACCTATCAAGGTAAGAGCATGTCACTGGCACCATTATCAAAAGGCGTGAAGCTGGTTTACTACCGATTCAGCCCTACAGGCAATGAGCTTTGTACCTTGCTCGGTAACAAGCCAAACACGCAGTATTACGATCAACTGATTGCACTATTGAGCCAGAAATTCACAGTACAGACAGAAGTGAAAAGCAGCGTAAATTACACCGTCTAGACACTCGACGGAGCTAAAATAGACGGTGTAAAAAGTGAAGTATAGAGAGGAATAAAGAGAATCTAGAGGATAGGTTTCTTGTCTCGGTAAACTAAGGCTGCACTATTTATCGGTCGTGAATAAACAGATAAACAGCTGAGTAGCCTTAGTCATACCAACGATCTCAGTTGGCTAAGATATTTCGCTTCTCCAACGCATCAATACACAGTTCGACCAATTCATCGAGTGTCTTCTCACCTGCAGGTAGATCAATCTCAGGGTTCTGAGGCGCTTCGTACACTGAACTAATACCTGTAAAGTTCGGGATCTCTCCGGCACGTGCTTTCTTATACAGACCTTTAGGGTCACGCTGTTCGCAAACCTCTAATGGCGTATTGACGAACACCTCAAGAAACTCACCTTCCGGCAATAAATCTCTCACGAGTTGCCTTTCAGCTTGATGCGGAGAAATAAAGGCTGACAACACGATCAAGCCTGCATCTGCCATCAATTTAGCAAGCTCACCAATACGACGGATGTTCTCTCGACGATCTTGCTCAGAGAAGCCAAGGTCACTACATAATCCATGACGCACATTGTCGCCATCCAATAAATAAGTATGGTAACCAAGCTGTGCCAAGCGATTTTCTAATGCTCCAGCGACTGTCGATTTACCAGAACCAGACAACCCCGTGAACCAGAGCACGGCTGGCTTTTGTGATTTCAGATCCGCGCGAAATGTTTTATCAATCGAGTGTTGATGCCACACAACATTCTCATCTTTGGATTTGAGTACTGCGGTCATAATTAGTCCTTTAAATAAACAGCATTAAAATGGGAAAAAATAAGGAATTAGGGTCAGCACCAAGCCCGAATATACAATCGAGATTGGAATGCCGATACGCAGATAATCCGTTAAATGGTAATTACCTACGCTATAAACAAGTAAGTTGGTTTGGTAGCCGTATGGAGAGATAAAACTGGCACTGGCACCAAACAGTACCGCCATGATGAACGGCATAGGGTCAACGCCATAACCTACTGCCATACTGTAGCCAATCGGAAATGAGAGTGCTGCAGCCGCATTATTGGTCACCAGCTCTGTCAAAACCAAAGTCATAAAGTAGGTAGCAACTAACGCACCGAATACGCCCCAGCCATTAAACGCCTCCATAAACATCAGCCCCATCCGCTCAGATAAACCCGATGAAATCATCAGTTGAGCAATAGAAAGTGCAGAGCCCACGATCACCACAATATCAACTGGGAAACGGCGGCGGAGCTCACCCAGTTGCACCACGCCAAATGCCACCAGCAACAGTAGAAAACCAGCTAAGCCTTTGATAATAGGTACTGCATCGATAAGGGCTAAACCAATCACGCTAGCAAAGCCGAGCAACACGAACGTCGATTTGTCGGCATCAAGCTTGGCACTCGAATCTAAGTCATTCATCAACACAAACTCTTTGTTGTGTTGTTGGCGCTGTTCTTCAAAGCGTTTACCTGGAACCAAAATCAAGGTATCACCAGCGGTCAATGTGATATTCCCTAGCCCACCTTCTAGGCGTTCATGGCCACGACGAATAGCAACCACAACCGCATCGAAACGATCTCTAAATTGGCTGGTTTTCAGGGTTTTGTTACAGAAGCTTGCCGACGAACTCACCACCACTTCAACAAAGCTCTGGCCATTCAAATGATGCTGACCAAACAGGGTTAAACCTTGGATTTCTTGCAGTGTTGCAACACTCTCTACATCACCACAAAACAGCAATCGGTCGCGAGCTTGAAGAATAAAATCAGGGTCAATCGACGCGGTGGTTTTACCGTCTCGAATCACTTCGGCTAAGAACAGTTTTCTAAGAGCTCTAAGATTATTTTCACTGACGCTACGGCCAACTAATGGAGAACCTGGCTCAACTCGCGCCTCGAGAAAGTAAGGCAGATCATCTTGAGAACCATCATCGTAGCTGGGTAGAAAATAGCTAAGAGGAATAAGGATCAATACCCCACCGACCAAAACCGCTAAACCGATCAAGGTAGGTGTGAAAAAGTTTAAGCTCGGTAAACCTGCATCTTCAACAAAACTATTGATGATCAAATTGGTAGAGGTGCCGATCAATGTCAGGGTGCCACCTAAGATGGCAGCGTATGACAAAGGGATAAGTAACTTAGACGGCGCGTGCTGTTGATTACGTTTGATCGCCCCGATCAAAGAAACAACCACCGCGGTGTTATTAGTAAAAGAAGAAAGTAACGCTGTAGAAATACCCAACTTCGCAACCACGGTACCTAGCCTACCTTCAGAGATATTGCGGCTAACCCAGCTGATTAAGCGAGTTTTCTCCAACGCACTTGATGCGAGGATCAGAAGAATTAAAGTCAGTAACGAGGAGTTAGTGAAGTTATTAGCCAAGCTCGACAAGTCGATCATGCCAGCCATAAAAGCAATAAACGCCGCGCCAGCAAAGATAAAGCTTGGCTTAATACGGGTAACGAGCAGGCAAGTAATGATGCCGAGCAAAATCGCTAATACAAATCCTTGTTGCCACATATACCCGTCCTTTATGGCGGAAACGATCGGTTTCCGCCTGATTCAATAAGCTGTTACTTGGTCGTTTATGACTTCAGTAGTTGGCTTAGATCTTTGGCATCCCAATGAGGGAAATGTTTGCGAACCAATGCGTTGAACTCAAGTTCAAATGCAGAGAAGTTACCGACTTGCTGTTCAACAGAGTCCAAACGGTCTCGAATCAAACCCGCGCCAACCGTCACGTTGGTTAGTCGGTCGATAACGATGAAGCCACCGGTATCGGCACTTTCACGGTATTTATCCAGCGCGACAGTCTCGTTCAGTGACCATTCACACAAGCCAATGCCATTCAATGGCAACTCATCGACAGCGTGAGTCGATAGGTTGTTGATGTCGTATTGGTGACGAACCGTTTCAACCTGACCAACGGTTTTCTTGCCTGCGATCTTGATGTCGTAAGCTTTGCCTGGTTGCAATGGTTGCTCTGTCATCCACACGATGTCAGCCAATACGTGGTTAGTGGATTCAATCTGCGCGTTTTCTAGCACAATCAAATCACCACGACTGATATCAATCTCATCTTCAAGAGTCAGTGTTACTGCCAAGCCCGCTTGCGCAGACTCCAAATCACCATCAAAAGTTACAATGCGTGCAACCTTAGAGGTTTTACCCGACGGCAGCGCCTTGATTTCATCACCGACACTGACACGGCCAGAGGCAACGGTGCCAGCAAAACCGCGGAAGTCTAAGTTAGGACGATTGACGTACTGAACTGGGAATCGGAATTCACCTGCCGAACGCTTTTGGTCAATGTCGACGTTCTCTAACACTTCTAGCAGAGATGGGCCTTCGAACCATGCAAGCTCTTTACTTGGTGCAGCAACGTTGATGCCTTCAAGCGCCGATACTGGCAAGATCTGAATATTGGTTTCGCCTTCTAGGTTTTCTGCAAACTCTAGGTATTCATCGCGAATTTCTTCAAAACGATCTTGCGCGTAATCCACGAGATCCATCTTGTTTACAGCAACGATGAAATGCTTCAAACCAAGCAGGTTAGAGATAAACGAGTGACGACGTGTTTGATCCAGAACGCCCTTACGAGCATCAATCAAGATCACCGCCAGATCACACGTTGAAGCGCCTGTTGCCATATTGCGCGTATACTGCTCATGCCCAGGAGTATCAGCAATAATGAACTTACGTTTTTGAGTCGAGAAGTAGCGGTAAGCCACATCGATCGTGATCCCTTGCTCACGCTCAGCCTGCAGACCATCAACAAGCAGTGCCAAATCAGGTTTCTCACCTGTCGTTCCCACTCGTTGGCTATCCGAGTGAACCGCCGCTAGCTGATCTTCATAAATCTGTTTTGTATCATGGAGTAAGCGACCGATTAGCGTACTTTTACCGTCATCTACCGAGCCACAAGTTAAAAATCTAAGCATAGATTTATGCTGATGCTGACTTAGATAACCTTCAATCCCTAGTTCAGCCAATTCGGCTTCTACTGCACTATTCATTTTTCTTTCCTTAGATTCTTAGAAATAACCTTGGCGCTTTTTCAGCTCCATAGAGCCCGACTGATCATGGTCAATCGCTCGACCTTGACGCTCACTAGACGTCGCCACCAGCATCTCTTCAATAATGCCCGTTAGCGTATTCGCCTCAGATTCAACCGCTCCGGTTAATGGGTAACAGCCTAAAGTACGAAAACGAACGCTTTTCTCTTCAATCACTTCACCTTCTTGCAGCTCCATACGGTCATCATCAACCATGATCAGCATGCCATCACGCTCAACTACAGGGCGTTTGTCTGAAAGGTAAAGTGGAACAATATCGATGCTCTCTAGATAGATGTATTGCCAGATATCGAGCTCAGTCCAATTAGATAGCGGGAAGACACGAATGCTTTCGCCCTTATTAACCTGACCGTTGTAGGTGTGCCAAAGCTCTGGACGCTGGTTTTTTGGATCCCACGTATGGTTCTTATCACGGAAAGAATAAACACGTTCTTTCGCACGAGATTTTTCTTCATCACGACGCGCACCACCAAAAGCCGCATCGAACCCATACTTGTTTAACGCCTGCTTAAGGCCCTGTGTTTTCATGATGTCAGTGTGCTTCGAAGAACCATGTACAAATGGGCTACAACCCATCTCAATACCTTCTGGGTTCTTATGTACTAAAAGGTCGAAGCCGTACTTTTTAGCCGTACGATCACGAAACTCAATCATCTCGCGGAATTTCCAATCCGTATCTACATGCAATAGCGGGAATGGAATCTTGCCTGGATAAAACGCTTTGCGAGCTAAATGAAGCATCACAGAAGAATCTTTTCCGATGGAGTACATCATCACTGGGTTATCAAACTCAGCCGCTACTTCACGGATAATATGAATACTTTCCGCTTCGAGCTGTTTTAGGTGGGTTAAACGTTCTTGGTCCATTTCAGTGCTTCCTTTAAGGCTCGCGTTACGAGCAATTCATTACTTGGTCTTGCCAAGCATGGGATTTAACTCATCCACTTGAGTGAATGGGAGTATTGGCACTAGAAGAAAACAGAAGCTTCGTGTTGAGCTATCCTTGCTATTCGTCTGCCTGATACGTCCTTGATATAGGCATTATGACGAGCCTCTCATATTACTGGAAATTCTAAAATTTCATTTTTTATTCGAAAAGCTGATAAGGGATTGAATTTATCGATAAGCAGGTGAAATGAATGGACTAATATTATCGATATCAGTTGCACATCGATTAATCAGGTTTGGGAGGCGTCTTGCAGAACACCATAAAGTAGTCGATCTAAGTCACGAATTAACATTCGTTGTAATCATTGTTTCATTCCATTTTGTTACATTACGCAACGAATTTTCTACTATCCACTTTGGAGCTACAAAATGAAAGTTGCAATGAAACCTTTGTCATTGGCTGTGCTTGCGGGTCTTGGTTTGACTCTAGCAGGCTGTACAACAACACCAGATACCGATGAAGTGATTAAACTACGTGTCGTAGAGACAACGGACATCCATACCAACCTAATGGATTACGATTACTACAAAGACAAGCCATCGAAAAAAATCGGCTTAGCACGTACTGCAACTCTAGTAAAAGAAGCTCAAAACGAAGTAACCAACAGCGTATTAGTTGATAACGGTGACTTGCTGCAAGGTAGCCCAATGGGTGACTACATGGCAGACAAAGGCATCGAAGCGGGTGAAGTTCACCCTGCATACAAAGCTATGAACCAGCTAAGCTACGACGCTGCAAACATAGGTAACCACGAATTCAACTACGGTCTTGATTTCCTAGAAGAGTCAATCAACGACGCTGATTTCCCGTACATCAGTGCTAACGTTTACGACGCAAAAACCAAAGAACACTACTTCACACCTTACATCATCAAGACGCACACGTTTGAAGATACTGCAGGCGTAGAGCATGAAGTAAAAGTCGGCTACATCGGTTTCGTTCCACCACAAATCATGACGTGGGATAAGAAGAACCTTGAAGGTAAAGTAATCGCTCGTGACATCATTGAGACGGCTAACGAGTTAGTGCCTCAAATGAAAGCGGAAGGCGCTGAAGTTATCGTTGCTATCCCTCACTCAGGCGTATCAACTGACCCATACAAAAATGGCGAAGAGAACTCAACGTTCTACCTATCTGAAGTAGATGGCATTGATGCGATCGCATTCGGCCACTCTCACGCAGTGTTCCCAGGTAAAGGTTTTGATGACATTCAAGGCATCGACAACGAAACGGGCACAATGAACGGCGTTGCGGCAGTAATGCCAGGTCGTTGGGGTAGCCACGTTGGTGTTATGGACCTAACACTGGCACAAAAAGACGGTAAGTGGGAAGTCGTTAAAGGCCAATCAGAAGCACGCCCTATCTACGACAAGATCGAGAAGAAATCTCTTGCTGCGGCTGATGAAGGCATCGTAACAGCACTAGAAAAAGACCACGCTGGTACTCGTGAGTTTGTTAACCAACCGATTGGTAAAGCAGACGATGTGATGTACAGCTTCTTGTCTCTAGTACAAGACGATCCAACAGTTCAAATCGTTAACCTTGCACAGAAAGATTACGTTGAACAGTTCATCCAAGGTGACCCTGACCTAGATGGTACGCCAGTACTTTCCGCGGCTGCACCATTCAAAGCTGGTGGCCGTAAGAATGACCCAGCGAACTTCACTGAAGTTGAATCTGGTCAACTGACATTCCGTAACGCAGCTGACTTATACCTTTACCCGAACACACTAGTTGCGATGAAGGTAACAGGTCACGAAGTAAAAGAGTGGCTTGAGTGTTCTGCTGGTCAATTCAACCAAGTTGATGTTAACTCAACAGCACCACAACAGTTGATCGAGTGGGAGAACTTCCGCACTTACAACTTCGATGTTATCGACGGTGTTGATTACCAAATCGACGTAACTCAACCTGCGAAATACGATGCAAACTGTAAAGTCGTTAACCCTGACTCACAGCGTATTGTTGGCCTAACTTACCAAGGTAAGCCAATCGACATGAAGCAAGACTTCCTGATCGCAACCAACAACTACCGTGCATACAGCGCTAAGTTCCCAGGCACAGGTGAAGACTTCATCGCATTTGATGCACCAGATGAGAACCGTACTGTTCTTGCAAACTACATCTCTCGCGTAAGCAAAGAACAAGGTCAAGTGAGCCCAACAGCTGACAACAACTGGTCATTCGCACCAATCAAAACGGATAAAAAGCTAGATATCCGCTTTGAAACGTCGCCAAGTGAGAAAGCGGCACAGTTCATTAAAGAGAAGGGTCAATACCCAATGAAACGTGTTGCCACTGACGATGTTGGTTTCGGCGTTTACCAAATTGATCTAACTAAATAGATTACTCTAGTAATCAATAGTTAACCTTCTAAAAGGCTGAGTTTAACGACTCAGCCTTTTTCTTTTCTTATCTAAATTCTTAGTGTAAGGCCTCAGCTTTCGAAGCTTAAACTCCTGCTCATTCTTCGCCTAATATCGCACACCTCAAATCACCTATTGAATCCAATCAACGTAAAAAAGCAGCAATTCGCTGTAAGTTTTTCTGAGCTCCTCCTGTCTATTTAATTTACTACACTCAATGAATGGCCGGTAAGCCATTCATCTATAGGATAGATAAGGACATTTGATGGGCACCGTCGAGAGCATTCAAGCATGGTTACATTCAGGGGAGGAGTCGCTGCTATGGCTGATGCTTGGCATTATCGCGCTTTCTTACCTGCTTGAAGATCTGGCAATCGTGACGGCCGCTGGTTTAGCGACTCAAGCACTCATCCCACCGCAATATGCGTTACTTGCAATTTTCATTGGCATTGCCACTGGTGATCTTGGTCTTTATTACCTTGGTAAATCAGGACGTTACTTCCGAGGCGTTCGATATAAAGCCCTCACCAATAAGTACTTTCGTTCGCTTCGTACCAAATTACGTCAAAACGCATTCAGCAGCCTTTTTGTTATCCGCTTTATTCCTGGGCTACGCACCGTCGGGTTTACCTTAAGTGGCTTTTTCGCCATCCCACTGCCTACTTTCTTATTTGCCGTCATCAGCGCAACTGCGCTCTGGACTGGCATTGTCTTCTCTGCCATCTACTATTTAGGGACATCAGCCTGGCTGCAAGCCTCTGAATATCAATGGATCATCATCCCGTGTGCCATCGTTTTGCTGTTTATCGGCAATCGATTAATGAATAAAACCTACTCTAGAGGGCTATCATGAGTTCACCGCAAGATATTCGCATCATTCCCGCACATCAAATTAATGCAGGTATGCCTCTGCTTGAAAAAGATACCGTGCGAAGTGTCTCTCCTTATGAGTTTCTTCCGACTTGGTTCTTCTACACGCCAGTGGTCATTCAAAGCCTGATGCAAGGGTTACGGCACTTTGACTGGGCGCTGCCGCTCATCGCCAATCCAAGCATTAAGTTAAGCGGCATGGTAGGCGAATCAAAACATGAGATATTGAGCCTTGCCGGATCTTCAAGTCAGCGTTGGATCTCACCGTTTATAACCCTAACCAAAACGGATCTCGGCAGTAAAAAACAAGCCGAAGACGCACGCAGCGCACTCATACAAACGGATCTTGATTTCCCTATCGTGGCTAAGCCGGATCTTGGCTGTCGAGGTGTTGGCGTTAAGCTGATCAACAACCAAGTTCAACTTGAGCAATATGTCGAATCTTTCCCAAATAATGCTCGCTTTCTACTGCAAAAAAAGGCGCCTTATCAAGCCGAAGCGGGTGTTTTCTACGTTCGTTACCCAAATAAAAAGCAAGGTGAGATCATCTCGATCACACTCAAATATGCGCCAATGGTGATGGGTGATGGCAAGTCGACACTCAAGCAGTTAATTGAAAACAGCCCGCGCGCTGGGCAACTCAGCCACCTGTATCTACCAAGGCATGAAGATAAATTGGATCAAGTGCTCGCAGAGGGTGAAGAGTTCCAACTCGCGTTTGCAGGCAGCCATAGCCGTGGCTGTATCTTCCGAGACGGTAATCAATACATCACTCAGGCTCTAACAGAACGCTTAGACGAGATATTCGACGACTTCGATGGCTTTCACTTTGGTCGACTCGACGTCAAGTTTAAAGACATGTACAGCCTCATGAACGGTGAGGATTTCACGATTCTTGAGGTCAATGGCGCAAGCAGTGAGGCTGGACATATCTGGGATCGCAACACCCCATTACGAGAGATATTTTCTACGCTACTCCTGCAATATCGCATTCTTTTTGATATTGGCGCTCAGCAAAAACAACGAGGCCACAAATCCCCTTCTTTCAAGAGCTTATTTGCGGCGTGGCAAGAAGAGCGACGTCTTGTTCAACAATATCCGACTACCGACTAACTTTGCACGAGGATCATGAATGAACCCCATAGCCCAACCGAGCGCCCTTACTTCTTTCTCTCCTAGTATCAAGGGAGCGGTAGAGATATTGAATCAGGGTCTAGAGTTTTTGTTAGCGATTTCTGACAGCGATTACCTGACACGAGCAAAGCCACACGTTACAAGCTCTATCGGTGAACATACTCGTCACACGCTCGATCTTTTTCACGCCTTAATCTTAAAAGAGAATGCGACCGTTGATTACAACACTCGTCGTCGTGGTCATCCCGTCGAATACGACCGCTCAATTGCAGTAAAAGAGATCCATTATGTGATCAACTGGCTTGAACGATTAGACCGCAGAGATCTCGAAGCGCCTATCATGATCCAAACCGAAGTTTCAATGGATACACAAGTATTCGCCAGCCTGCCTTCTACGTTAGAAAGAGAGGTCACCTTTGCTGCTCTGCATGCCAATCATCACTATGCGATGATCAAGGTGATCACGACCTTTCTTGATGTCGAAACATGCAATACCTTTGGTTATGCCCCAACCACCAGCAGCTATCTGAGGGAGCAATAATCATGTGTTCAGTATCTTGGCTGCTTGAAGAAAATGGTTATCAGGTCTTTTTTAACCGTGACGAACAAAAAACGCGAGCACTAGCAATGCCGCCTAAACAGTATCGAGTCAACGGTGTCGATATCATCATGCCACTCGACCCAACTGGCGGTGGTAGCTGGATCAGTATCAATGAGTTCGGGCTTTCACTATGCCTACTCAATAACTATCAAGGCATAGTCCCTGTTGGACCTTTAGTCAGCCGTGGTTTGCTACTCAAGAACCTATCATCGAGTCGTAACATCAGTCAGCTCTCTGAAGCATTTCATCAGCTCGACCTGCACTCTTTTGCCCCGTTTACCTTGTTGGCTTTTGCGCCGAACTTAACTCAGAACAATGGGTTGGTTATCGCCTATATGTGGGATGGTATTCAACAGCACATCGTCGACACTGATTCTCCACTCTTCTCATCCGGTGTTGATTTAGAGCGAGTACAAGCCTATCGACAAGCAAAATACGATCAGCTTATGGCAACGGGTAAGAATCAACAGAACTTACTTCAGTTTCACTCTCACCATCACAGCGAACAGCCTCATTTAGCGACCTGTATGCATCGTGAAGACGCGCACACCGTGAGCTTTACACACTTACGCAATCTACACGGCCAAGCCTCGATGTTTTACGCACCCGGCTCGCCTTGTGAACCCATTAAACCATGCCAGATAAATCAACAGCGTTTTACCTTCGATTTATCACCAGCAATCAATCTATAGATGGAGTCCATCATGAGAAAACTATTAACCATGGTCATGCTACTCGTTAGCCCGTACGTATTTGCCGCCGATGAAATCTACACAGGATTCTTTAGCAGTAAGGCGCTCGATGGCTACGACACTGTGGCTTATTTCACTTCAGGCAAGCCCATCGAAGGCAGTAACAAATTCAGCACCGAGTACAAAGGCGCGGACTGGTATTTCTCTTCTGAAAAGAATCTGACTTTATTTGTTAATAATCCTGAAAAATATGCCCCTCAATATGGGGGTTATTGCGCTTGGGCTGTTTCAGCAAAAAGTGACTTTGCACCCGGTGACCCGAACCAATGGACAATTGTTGATAACAAGCTTTACCTCAACTACGACCAAGAGATTAAGCAGCGTTGGGAACAAGACCAAGCACAGCATATTCAACAAGCCGATAAAGTTTGGCCGCAACTGATTAAGTAAGGTAATTTCATTATGATTGATAGTCCTTTTCGTTTACCACGTTACACGCCTTTTGGTTTAGGTGAGTCTGTTGTCGAGTGGGCAACTGGGCTATCTAAGCTAGACCGACTCTACCAAGATCGTAAAAACGAGTTATCTAGCTTCGAATTCATGAATTACACTCTGTCGGCGCTCAATATCGACTACTCGGTTGCATCGGGAAGCACGGAAAACATCCCCGAACAAGGGCCAGTAGTCATTGTGGCTAACCACCCACTTGGTGCGATTGAAGGTGTGATCCTTGCTGATCTCGTAGGATCGGTAAGAAAGGATGTGAAGGTGTTGGCCAATGAGTTGCTCAAGCGACTGCCTGAACTGGATGATCTTTTTATTGGGGTCGATGTCTTTAACAGTAAAGAATCGAAACGCACCAATGCTAAAGCTATTCGAGATGCCAATCGTCATTTAGCAGACGGTGGACTCTTGATTGTGTTCCCTGCTGGCGAAGTATCGAGTTACCGCAAAGGGGCTAAAACACTAACTGATATCGAATGGAGCAAATCAGTCGCGAAGTTCGTTAAACGTCATCAAGCCACCACGGTACCTATCTTTATCAATGGCAAGAACAGTGAGCTTTTCTACCAAGCGGGCCGTGTTCACCCACTACTGAGAACGGCTTTACTTGGCCGTGAACTTCTTAATAAACAAGCGACAACTATCTCTATCTCGATTGGCTCATCGATTCCGTATTCAGAGATAAAATCGTTTGAAAAAGAGATGGATATCGTCAACTACCTACGACTTAATACCTATCTAATGAGTCAACAAGATAGTCCGAACACGCCAATCCACGCGCCCTCTTTCGATACCCAAGTGATAGCGCCTATTCCACCAGAAGTCTTATCAATAGAGATAGACTCACTCCCTGAAGAGATGAAACTGCTCGAGCAAGGGAACTTTGAGGTCTACTGCACGCCTAGCCAATCCATTCCTAACTTAATGCGCGAGATTGGTCGAGTAAGAGAAGAAAGCTTTAGAGAAGTAGGAGAAGGCAGCGGGCTGGCCTGTGATTTAGATGAGTATGACCTTTACTACCATCAACTGTTTGTGTGGAATAAAACCAAGGCAGAACTGGTTGGCGCGTATCGACTCGGTATGGTCGACAAACTTATCGCTGAGCACGGGCTTGATCAGCTCTACTCTCGTAGCCTGTTTAACTACAACCAAGAATTCATTGATACTCTAGAAAACAGCATTGAGCTTGGGCGATCGGTAGTAAGTAAACCTTACCAAAAGAGTCTGAACTCACTGCTACTATTGTGGAAAGGTATCGCGACCTTTGTGTCTCATCACCCTCAATACACCCATCTGTTCGGCCCTGTCAGTATCAGTAATGATTACAGCCACAATGCGCGTCTGTTGATCGCGACCACCTTATCAATCCACCATTACGATGAGGAAAAGGCGAATTTGGTTTCGCCTTCGTCGCCACTCAATACGAGTAGTCATGTGTTCTGGCAGAATCACCTGCTCTCTTCACTGGCGAGTGTGCCTCTGCTCTCTAAAGTGTTAGCACGCATGGAGCAAGGTAAAGGCCTGCCGGTACTGCTGCGCCAATATCTAGGGATGAACGGTAAACTGGTGTGTTTTAATGTCGACCCATCGTTTAATGATGCCTTGGATGGCTTGATTGTGGTGAACCTTAAAAAGGTACCACTGAAGACTCTGGGTAAATACATGGGCAGAGAGCTTGCTCAAGATTACCTAGAGCAACACGCACGACGTTGATTTATCCCGCTCTGTACCTCTCTCCAAATAAGTGCGATGATTTCGGCACTTATTTGGGTTAGGTTATTTTCATGCACACCTCTTTTATCGAACAACTACAAAGCTTCGACTTCTCTGAAAGCCAGATTGAATCTCTAGTTGCTGTCGCCAAGCCACTTGAGTTGCCAACCAGACACATCTTGATCAATCAAGGTGAGATGGCGAGTTCAATCTACTTTGTACTTGAAGGCTTGTGCCATGCCTGCTACTTGACCAATGACGGCAAGCAATACAGTAAAGAGTTCTATTGGGAACAAGATTGGATCATCGGCTTTGAGAGTCTGATAAAAAGCCAAGCGTCCCCTTACCTATTAGAAACGCTGACACCCATCACCATGTTAGAGCTGCCAATGAATGCGGTTATCGAGTGGCGTGCATCAAATAATCCTTTGTATTTAAAGCTGTTAGAAACACAACTGATGCATAAGGAAAACAAAGAACGCTTCATGCTGCTCTATACACCAGAGCAACGTTATCAGCTGTTCTGCGAGCACTATCCCGACCTTGAGCAGCGCTTGAACGACAATCAAATTGCAGCCTACCTAGGAATAACCGCAATCAGCCTGAGCAGAATTAAAGGTCGAATTAACAATAGTTAATGCCAACAATCATCGCGCATAGTACATTCAGAGCATCGATAATCTCTGGATGTAAACATGATCACTTGGCACTCAATTCCTTTTTCTGAACTCTCAACACAACAGCTTTATCAAGTACTTAAATTAAGAGTCGATGTATTTGTGGTCGAGCAGACTTGTCCTTATCCAGAGCTGGACGGTAAAGATACACTCGCGGGTGTTGAGCACCTGCTTGGCTATGCTGATGAAGAGTTGGTAGCGTGTGCACGTTTATTACCACCAGGTACCTCTTACGACAACACCAGCATCGGTCGAGTCGCAACCAAGCAATCGGCAAGAGGTGGTGGCTTGGGGCATCAATTAATCAAAGAAGCATTAACACGCTGCGAGGCTCTTTGGCCAAATACGGCCATTGATATTGGCGCGCAGCAACACCTAGAAAACTTCTATGCGAGCCACGGCTTCAACACCATCTCGGATATGTACCTCGAAGATGACATTCCTCATATAGACATGAGATTAGAAAAATAATGACGAATATCACTGCCGGTATTCTATTGTTGGTTGCAGGTAACTTGTTTGCCTCGCTTTCCGACGTAGCGGTAAAGCTGTTAAATGGCGAAGTACCGCCCTTACAGTATATTTTTTTCCGACAGTTGATATCTCTGCTCATCATCACCCCTTTGTGGCTACAGCAGAAAAAAGAACAACGGCGCTTACAGCAGGCTAAGGTAACCTTCATTCGAGGTCAGTTAATTCTGATCGGCAGTGGGTGCATGGTGGTCGCGATCACTCACTTGTCTTTGGCAACCGCCAACGCAGTATTTTATGTCGCGCCTTTACTGATGTTGCCGCTCTCAATGTTGCTATTGAAAGAGCAACCGGCACTCGGCAAGGTTATCGGCACAACCATAGGTTTTATTGGTGCATTGATTGTCTTGAGGCCATCACAATTTCATTGGGCGGCACTGTTTGCTTTGGGGACAGCACTCACCCTAGCACTATTTAATGTACTCGTAAGAAAGCTTCCTAGTGAGCAAACGGTGGTCACTACGCTGTGGTGGACAACCTTATTCTCTATTCCAGCCTCATTAGTACTGTGCTTCTTATACTGGCAGCCAGTGTCTGTGGAGCATTTGGGATACATAGCCCTGAGTGCGACGCTAATCTTAAGTTACAACGGCCTTGCGGTTGCTGCCTATCAAAAAGCACACTCTAGCCAAATTGCCTTGGCTGAGTATTCAGGATTGGTGTTTGTCGCGCTAATAGGTGCAATATGGTTCGATGAGATTCCGGATACATTAACCTTTATCGGAATCATGCTTATCATCTTGCCACTCGCCCCTTTCAAGCGACCAAAAAAAAGAGCTAATGCTTAGCTCTTTTCTATCGTTTATCTGTGTCTGGTGAAGCGCTTTAACTCAGGCTCACTATTCATCTACTTACTGCGACCAAAGCCACCATCGGATAAGCGGAAGAACATCACCGAAGTGTCGCCTTTCTCTAGCTGAAGAATGTCCAACTGCCCAGTTTCAGCAAGTTTGAAACGAACCAGCTGGCCTTTACGAATCTGACTGAGCGGCTTATCTGCACCTTCAATTCGCACTAACGCATTCAAGTCAGACAATGGCAAATCGTTGTTTCGAAAAACCTGCGCTAACGTATCCCCTTGCTTAACAAGGTACTCCTGCCAATTTTTGTTACTCGGTTCTAATGAGCTGTTCTTGGCATTTTGCTGTTCGCTTAAGCCGACGGTGTTTATTTCAAGCTCAACGCGCGATGTTGTTGGAGCTGTGTCTACTTTAGGTTCTGGTAGCGGCACAAAAAGTAATATCAGTACGATCGGAGAAATCACCATCAACAGTCTTTGGTGTAACTTCGGCAATGAACCCCAAGTTTGCGCTGTCGAGGTTTTCATTTTCTTCACATCGATCGAACTCAATTTCTCTTTGACCTGATTCAGTCGATCCTTGAATTCTGCTAAGTGGTCAACTTTCTGTTTTTTCTTTTGACGACGATTCATACCACTGCGTCCTATACATTGAATAACTACAGTATAAAAACCAAAGTACCAACAGTATAGATCTTTCCGTCACAACAAGGCCCAAAGCGAGAAAATTGACATGGCTGTGATTTGGGCACGGTAAAGCGCAAGTGATCAGGGACTAGCCGTTTCTTCACGCTGCTAATACTGGTATTCTTACCCTTTTCGTACTGACAAAAAGAGTGACTTTTCATGTCTGAAGTAAAATTTGAAACTGTAGAGCAAAAAGCTAGCTACGGTATCGGTCTACAAATGGGCCAACAACTTGCTGGTTCTGGTCTTGAAGGCCTAAACGTTGACGCAATCGCTGCTGGTATCGCAACAGCTCTAGTTGGTGACATGCCAGCTATCGAAGTTGACGAAATCAACAACGCACTACAAGAGCTACACACTCGTGGTGAAGCTGCACGTCAAGAACTAGCTAAAGCAGCAGCAGCTGACGGCGAAGCTTTCCTAACTGACAACGCTCTTCGTTCAGAAGTAACAGTTCTTGAGTCTGGTCTTCAGTACGAAGTACTAACTGAAGGTACTGGCGAAATCCCTACTGCAGACAAGCAAGTACGTGTTCACTACCACGGCGAACTAACTGACGGTACTGTTTTCGACAGCTCTGTATCTCGCGGTCAACCTGCTGAATTCCCAGTAACTGGCGTAATTCAAGGTTGGGTACAAGCTCTACAAATGATGCCTGTTGGCTCTAAGTGGAAGCTATACATCCCTCAAGATCTAGCATACGGTGAGCGTGGCGCAGGTGCTGCAATCCCACCATTTGCTGCTCTAGTATTTGAAGTAGAACTTCTAGCTATTCTTTAATTTTTATAAAAACCTTTAGTAAAACAAAATACTATTGGCAAATAAAATTGAAATAATCCAACGGCGATGTGACTACATCGCCGTTTTTCGTTTATAGTGAAAGAGTAAATTACTTTATTACTTAAGGACGAATAATGAAGAAAGTACTCATCACAGTTTTAAGCAGCCTTGCTGTTGTCTCTTGCGCTAGCACTAGCGACTCTGAACAAACCAGTTCATCATCAGATACCAACTATTCCCAACTATCACAAACTGCACTAATGGCAGCAGTGAATATGTGGTCTCAGCAGAACGAAACAACACCACTTGTGGATACGGTAGCTGACCAAGCTTCTGTTACCAGCGACCAAGCAGTTGGCGGTATTGGTTCAATGTTGGCCCTTGCACAAAACTCACTTGGCACAGCCGACAACAAAGAACTCGCGACACTTATTCCAGGCATGTCGAGCCTTGAGTCTACGGGGCTATCATCGCTACTAAGCTCACAAGGTGCCGTTGAAAGTGCGTTTTCTGGATTAGGCATGGATCCATCAATGGTTACGACATTTGCGCCAATCATTCTTCAAGCATTGCAGTCACAAGGTGCGACGAGCGGCCTGATGGATTCACTTTCAGCTATATGGCAATAATCGTTAGTTATTAATAGCTAGCTTAAAATCTAATAAGGGCACTTCGGTGCTCTTTTTTGTGCGTGGAAGAAAAGATATTTGAGATACGAGATACGAGATACGAGATACGAGATACGAGATACGAGATACGAGACATTTTTGAAAATTGGAGCAGATAAGACAAGCAAAAAGTGCCAAACATCATGGTGCAATTTCTATTATCTTTTCCTTGTTCTACAGACACAAAAAAGCCGAGCTAATGCTCGGCTTTTGTATTAAGAATCTAGTATAGATTACTCAGCAGCTTCTTCAGCAGCTGGGCGGTCTACAAGCTCAATGTAAGCCATTGGAGCTTTATCACCAGTACGGAAACCACATTTAAGAATGCGAGTGTAACCACCTTGGCGAGCCGCGAAACGCGGGCCTAGTTCATTAAATAGTTTTGCCACAACTTCGTTATCACGAGTGCGAGCAAATGCAAGACGACGGTTAGCAACACTGTCTGTCTTAGCTAGGGTAATCAATGGCTCAATTACGCGACGTAGTTCTTTTGCTTTAGGCACGGTAGTTTTAATAACTTCGTGACGAACAAGAGAGCTAGCCATGTTGCTGAACATCGCTTTGCGATGACTGCTGTTGCGGTTGAGTTGACGACCACTTTTACGATGGCGCATGACCTAATCCTTCTAACTTTTCGATTAATCTTCAGCGATTGACGCTGGTGGCCAGTTTTCTAGACGCATGCCTAGAGAAAGACCACGTGAAGCAAGCACATCTTTAATCTCTGTAAGAGATTTCTTACCAAGGTTTGGCGTTTTAAGTAGCTCAACCTCAGTGCGCTGTACAAGATCACCGATGTAGTGAATCGCTTCTGCTTTCAAACAGTTAGCAGAGCGAACTGTTAGTTCAAGATCGTCTACAGGACGTAGTAGGATAGGATCGAATTCTGGCTTCTCTTCCTTCTCCTCAGGTACACGTACATCACGAAGATCTACGAACGCATCCAGTTGTTCAGCTAAAATAGTAGCTGCACGACGGATTGCTTCCTCAGGTTCTAGAGTACCGTTCGTTTCCATATCGATAACAAGCTTGTCTAAATCAGTACGTTGTTCTACACGTGCCGCTTCTACAGCGTAAGCGATTTTATCAACCGGGCTGTAAGTAGCGTCAACTAGTAGACGACCGATAGGACGCTCATCTTCTTCAGTATGGATACGAGCTGAAGCTGGAACGTAACCACGACCACGTTCTACTTTGATACGCATAGCGATCTCAGCGTTGTCATCCGTTAGGTGACAAATTACGTGCTCAGGGTTAGCGATCTCTACATCACCATCGTGGGTGATGTCACCTGCAACAACAGGGCCTGAGCCTGATTTGTTCAGTGTAATAAACACTTCATCTTTGCCTTCAGCAACGCGTACAGCCAAACCTTTAAGGTTTAGAAGGATTTCCAGGATATCTTCCTGAACGCCTTCTTTAGTGCTGTATTCGTGTAGCACACCTTCAATTTCAACTTCTGTTACGGCACAACCCGGCATAGAAGATAGAAGAATGCGGCGAAGAGCATTACCTAGAGTGTGGCCGAAACCGCGCTCTAATGGCTCAAGAGTTACTTTCGCGTGTGTCGTATTGATCTGTTCAATGTCAACAAGACGCGGCTTAAGAAATTCTGTTACAGAACCCTGCATTGTGTCCTCTCTTTTTTTAACCTTACTTAGAGTAAAGTTCGACGATCAAGTGTTCATTGATGTCAGCTGATAGGTCAGAACGCTCAGGCATACGCTTGAATGTACCTTCCATTTTGCCAGCATCTACTTCAATCCAAGTTGGCTTTTCACGTTGTTCAGCAACTTCTAGAGCCGCTTTAATACGAGATTGCTGTTTAGCTTTCTCGCGGATAGAAACAACGTCGTTTGCCGCTACTTTGAAAGAAGGAACGTTTACAACTTTACCGTTAACTAGAATAGACTTGTGGCTAACTAGTTGACGAGATTCAGCACGAGTAGCGCCAAAGCCCATACGGTAAACTACGTTATCAAGACGACCTTCAAGAAGCTGAAGCAGGTTTGCACCTGTGTTGCCTTTAAGACGTGCAGCTTCTTTGTAGTAGTTGCGGAATTGTTTTTCTAGAACGCCGTAGATACGACGAACTTTTTGCTTCTCACGAAGCTGAACGCCATACTCAGATAGACGACCGCGACGAGCGCCGTGTACACCTGGTGCGTTATCAATTTTACACTTGGTATCGATCGCACGGACACCAGACTTAAGGAATAAGTCAGTACCTTCGCGACGGCTAAGCTTAAGCTTAGGACCCAAATATCTTGCCATGATCTTTCTCCAATATTCCTAGAAACGAAACTTAAACGCGACGTTTCTTAGGTGGACGACAACCGTTATGAGGGATTGGTGTCGCATCAACAATGTTAGTGATACGGAAACCAGCAGCGTTCAGTGCACGAACAGTAGATTCGCGACCTGGACCTGGACCCTTAACCATAACTTCCAAGTTCTTTAGGCCATATTCTTTAGCCATTTCACCACAACGCTCAGCTGCAACTTGTGCTGCGAACGGAGTAGATTTACGAGAACCACGGAAACCTGAACCACCTGCTGTAGCCCATGCAAGAGCGTTGCCTTGACGGTCAGTGATAGTTACGATTGTGTTGTTGAAAGAAGCATGAATGTGCGCTACGCCATCAGCTACTTGCTTGCGTACGCGCTTACGCGCGCGAGTTGGTTGTTTTGCCATTGTACTCTACCTTATCCGACTATTTCTTGATCGGCTTGCGCGGACCCTTACGGGTGCGAGCGTTGGTTTTAGTACGCTGTCCACGTAGTGGTAGACTGCGACGATGACGAAGACCGCGGTAACAGCCAAGGTCCATAAGACGCTTGATGTTCATCGATACTTCACGACGTAGATCACCTTCTACAGTGTACTTAGCTACACCATCACGCAGTTGATCGATCTGCTCTTCAGTTAGTTCACTGATCTTAGCATCTTCAGCAATACCCACTTCAGCTAGAATAGCTTGAGAGCGAGTTTTACCGATACCGTAGATTGCAGTAAGTGCAATTACAGAATGCTTATGATCAGGAATGTTAATGCCGGCTATACGGGCCATTATTCACTCCTAAGGGGTTCATAAAAGAATTATCCGCAGCAAAGCCCGTTATGGATACGCTGCGGCATACTACTTCTTTTGCACGCAAAAGGTAGGCCGAGGAATATACTCGACTCTACCTTGTATTTCAAGTAAAAATTTCTGCTAATTAGCCTTGGCGTTGCTTATGCTTTGGCTCACTGCAAATCACGCGAACGACACCGTTACGCTTGATAACTTTACAGTTACGGCAGATTTTTTTAACGGAAGCACGAACTTTCATTGCTAAACTCCGTAAATGGAATCGAAATTGTTACCACCGAATTAACGGCCGTAACCCTTCAGATTCGCTTTCTTTAACACAGAATCATACTGTTGTGACATCAGATGAGTCTGTACCTGTGCCATGAAATCCATGATAACTACCACTACGATTAGTAGTGATGTGCCGCCAAAGTAGAAACGAACGTTCCACGCGACCATCATGAACTCAGGAATCAGACATATAAAAGTAATGTATAGAGCGCCCGCAAGGGTTAGTCTAGTCATCACTTTATCGATATATTTCGCTGTCTGCTCACCTGGGCGGATACCGGGTACGAATGCACCAGACTTCTTCAAGTTATCAGCTGTTTCACGTGGGTTAAACACCAACGCTGTATAGAAGAAACAGAAGAAGATTATAGCTGCTGCATAAAGCATTACATACAAAGGTTGACCTGGGCTAAGAGCTAATGACACGTCAGTTAACCAACCGAACGCGCTGCTTTCACCATTTTGACCAAACCACTGCGCTAATGTTCCTGGGAACAAAATAATACTTGATGCGAAAATCGCTGGAATAACACCTGCCATATTAATCTTAAGAGGCAAGTGAGAGCTTTGTGCTGCAAAAACTTTACGACCTTGTTGACGTTTCGCATAGTTAACGACGATACGACGTTGACCACGTTCCATGAAAACTACGAAGTAAATAACAGCAAAAGACAATACAGCAATCAACAGCAGAAGAAGCACATGCAATTCACCTTGACGCGCTTGCTCGATTGTTTGACCGATTGCAGAAGGCAATCCAGCAACAATACCTGCAAAAATCAGAATGGAAATACCATTACCGATTCCTCGCTCAGTGATTTGTTCACCTAACCACATTAAGAACATGGTACCAGTTACTAAACTCACGGTAGCAATAAGCGTAAACATGGTTTGGTTGATAACAACCAGATTGTCGACCATGTTTGGTAAGCCTGTTGCGATACCAATAGCTTGGAATGTTGCAAGTACAAGCGTGCCGTAGCGTGTATATTGGCTTATCTTACGACGGCCTGCTTCACCCTCTTTCTTGAGTTCCGCTAACGCTGGATGAACTACAGTTAGCAATTGGACTACGATCGATGCCGAAATGTACGGCATGATACCCAATGCTAATATAGATGCACGCTCAAGAGCACCACCGGAGAACATGTTAAACATTTCTACGATGGTACCTTTTTGCTGATCGAACAAATCGGCAAGTACAGCTGCGTCAATACCAGGGATCGGCACAAAAGAGCCGGCTCGGAATACTAAAAGTGCACCAATTACGAATAATAAGCGCGACTTTAGTTCACTTAAGCCGCTCTGAGCACTACGAAAATCTTGTCCTGGTTTCTTAGCCATCTGTACCTCGTTCCTCGAGATTATTCCTCGATTTTACCGCCTGCAGCTTCGATTGCAGCTTTAGCGCCTTTAGTCACGCGTAGACCTTTAACAGTCACAGCTTTGCTTAGGTCACCAGAAAGAACGATCTTAACAAACTCGATGTTCTTAGTGATAACGTTAGCAGCTTTAAGGCTGTTAAGATCAACTACGTCACCTGTTACTTTCGCTAGCTCAGCTAGACGAACTTCAGCAGACACTAGGCTCTTACGAGAAGTGAAACCGAATTTAGGTAGACGTTGTTTTAGAGGCATTTGACCGCCTTCAAAACCTGGACGAACAGAGCCGCCAGAACGTGACTTTTGACCTTTGTGACCGCGGCCACCTGTTTTACCAAGGCCAGAACCGATACCACGACCTACACGCTTCTTAGAAGGTTTAGAGCCAGCAGCCGGTGATAGAGTATTCAAACGCATTCTGATTACTCCTCAATCTTAACCATGTAGTAAACCTTGTTGATCATACCGCGTACGCACGGTGTATCTTCAAGTTCTACTGTATGGTTGATGCGACGAAGACCTAGACCTTTAAGACACGCTTTGTGCTTAGGTAGGCGACCAATTGAGCTTTTAGTTTGAGTTACTTTAATAGTTGCCATCGTGTGCTTACTCCGAAATAGATTCAACAGTTAGACCACGTTTAGCAGCAACCATTTCTGGTGACTTAACGTCTACTAGAGCACCAATCGTTGCACGAACGATGTTGATCGGGTTCGTTGAACCGTATGCTTTAGAAAGTACGTTATGTACGCCCGCAACTTCAAGTACAGCACGCATTGCACCGCCGGCAATAACACCTGTACCTTCTGCAGCTGGCTGCATGTAAACTTTAGAGCCCGAATGACGACCTTTCACCGGGTGGTGAAGAGTGCCTTCGTTAAGCGATACTGTAACCATGTTACGGCGCGCTTTTTCCATTGCTTTTTGAATCGCAGCAGGTACTTCACGAGCTTTGCCGTAACCGAAACCTACGCGACCGTTACCGTCACCAACTACTGTTAGTGCAGTAAAGCTCATGATTCGACCACCTTTAACCGTCTTAGATACACGGTTAACTGCGATCAGCTTTTCTTGCAAATCATTAGCTTGTTGTTGTTCTTTAGCCATCTTCCAACCCTACCTTAGAATTTCAGACCAGCTTCGCGAGCAGATTCTGCTAGCGCCGCTACTCGACCGTGGTATTGGAAACCAGAACGATCAAATGCAACTGAAGCTACGCCTTTTTCAAGAGCGCGCTCAGCAACAGCTTTACCAACTGCTTTAGCTGCATCAACGTTACCAGTGTTCTTAACTTGCTCACGGATCGCTTTTTCTACAGTAGAAGCAGCTGCGATAACCTCAGAGCCGTTTGCCGCGATAACTTGTGCGTAAACATGGCGAGGAGTACGGTGTACTACCAGGCGAGTTGCACCAAGTTCTGCAATCTTACGACGTGCACGTGTAGCACGACGGATGCGAGATGCTTTCTTATCCATAGTGATACCTTACTTCTTCTTAGCTTCTTTAGTACGCACATTTTCATCTGCGTAACGAACACCTTTGCCTTTGTAAGGCTCAGGAGCACGGTAAGAACGAATGTCAGCCGCAACTTGACCTACTACTTGCTTATCGCAACCAGTAATGATGATCTCAGTTTGGCTAGGGCACTCAGCTTTAATACCTTCAGGTAGAGCGTGCTCTACTGGGTGAGAAAAACCAAGAGTTAGAGCTACAGAGTTGCCTTTCATAGCAGCACGGTAACCAACACCCTTAAGAGTTAGCTTCTTAGTGAAGCCCTCAGTAACACCCACAACCATGTTATTAACTAGAGCGCGAGCTGTACCAGCTTGTGCCCATGCGTTAGTAACACCTTCTTTCGGACCGAAAGTTAGGTTGGTTTCTTCCTGTGCAATAACTACGGCGCTGTTAAGAACGCGAGTAAGCTCACCTTTGCTACCTTTTACAGTAACTTCTTGGCCGTTTAGTTTCACCTCTACGCCAGCTGGAATAGCGACAGGTGCTTTAGCAACACGAGACATAATCTACTCCTTAAGCTACGTAACAGATGATTTCACCGCCAAGACCTGCTTTACGAGCAGCACGGTCAGACATCAGACCCTTGGAAGTAGAAACAACTGCAATACCAAGACCACCCATCACTGTAGGTAAAGAGTCTTTATTTTTATAAACTCTTAGACCAGGACGTGATACACGCTTGATTTGCTCGATTACAGGTTTAGCTTGGAAGTACTTAAGAGTAACTTCTAGCTCAGGTTTTGCTTCGCTGTTAACAGCGAAGTCTACGATGTAACCTTCAGCTTTAAGTAATGCAGCAATTGCAACTTTAAGCTTTGAAGAAGGCATTTTTACAGCAACTTTGTTTGCTGCCTGACCGTTACGAACTCGGGTCAGCATATCCGAAATCGGATCTTGCATGCTCATAAGATTTACTCCAAATGATTAAGTGGCAATTACCAGCTAGCCTTACGAAGACCCGGAATCTCGCCTTTCATGCAAGCTTCACGAACCTTAATGCGGCTTAGACCGAATTTACGTAGGTAACCGTGTGGACGACCAGTTTGGTTGCAACGGTTGCGCTGACGTGATGCACTTGAATCACGTGGAAGAGATTGCAGTTTAAGAACCGCATTCCAACGATCTTCTTCAGATGCGTTTACATCGCTAATGATAACTTTTAGCGCAGAACGCTTTTCAGCGAACTTAGCTACTAGTTTTGCACGTTTAGCTTCACGTGCTTTCATTGATTGTTTAGCCATAACAGTAACCCTACCCTTACTTACGGAATGGGAAGTTAAAGGCAGCCAGCAGAGCTCGGCCTTCCTCATCGGAACCCGCAGAAGTCGTGATAGTGATATCAAGACCGCGGACACGATCGACTTTATCGTAGTCGATTTCCGGAAAGATGATTTGCTCGCGAACGCCCATGCTGTAGTTACCGCGACCGTCAAAAGACTTAGCGCTAACACCACGGAAATCACGTACACGTGGAAGTGCGATAGAGATTAAACGCTCTAAAAATTCCCACATGCGCTCACCACGCAAGGTTACTTTACAACCAATTGGGTAGCCTTCACGAATTTTGAAACCAGCTACAGATTTACGCGCTTTAGTGATAAGTGGCTTTTGACCAGAGATCGTTGCCATATCAGCTGCTGCGTTTTCTAGCAGTTTCTTATCGTTGATTGCTTCACCAACGCCCATATTTAGGGTGATTTTCTCAATCCTAGGGACTTGCATGACGCTTGTGTAGCTGAACTCTTTGGTAAGCTCAGCGACTACAGACGACTTGTAGTAATCATGCAGTTTCGCCATAGTAGAACTCCAAATTACTTCTAATTAGTTAGAAACAGTTTCGCCGTTAGATTTGAAGAAACGAACTTTCTTGCCATCTTCGATACGGAAACCGATACGGTCTGCTTTACCAGTAGCCGCGTTAAAAACAGCAACGTTAGAAGCATCAATAGCTGCTTCTTGTTCAACGATGCCACCTTGTTGACCTAGAGCCGGAACCGGCTTTTGGTGTTTCTTAACAAGGTTGATGCCTTCAACGATAACTTTACCAGTTGTCAGAACCTTAGTTACTTTACCTTTCTTGCCTTTATCTTTACCAGCAAGAATGATTACTTCGTCATTACGACGGATTTTAGCTGCCATATTGCCGCTCCTTACAGAACTTCAGGTGCTAGTGATACAATCTTCATGAATTTCGCGTTACGAAGTTCACGAGTCACAGGACCAAAGATACGTGTGCCGACTGGTTGCTCAGTAGTGTCATTTAACAATACACAAGCATTACTGTCGAAGCGAATGACAGAACCGTCTGGGCGACGAACGCCTTTACGGGTGCGCACTACTACCGCCTTCAGAACATCACCTTTCTTTACTTTACCGCGAGGAATCGCTTCCTTCACTGTAACCTTGATGACGTCACCGATATGTGCATAACGGCGGTGAGAGCCACCCAGAACCTTAATACACATTACCTTGCGCGCGCCAGAGTTATCTGCTGCGTCAAGTGTACTTTGCATCTGGATCATTGTTAGTGCTCCGCTAAATATTAAAACTAGACCCTCTCGGGTCGGGCTGCCTCTTTAAAAGGGACGCGAATTGTACCACCCTTTTTTTAAATTGGGTAGACAAAAAACAAGCGGCTCCAAAAAATAATTTGGAGCCGCTTATAAGTTATAGAATTACAAAGATTAAATCTTCGCTTTTTCTAGAACTTTAACCAATGTCCAAGACTTAGTCTTAGACAGAGGACGACACTCAGCGATTTCAACTTTGTCGCCTAGGCCACAAGTGTTGTCTTCGTCGTGTGCGTGTACTTTAGTCGTGCGTTTGATGAACTTACCGTAAATTGGGTGTTTTACAGTGCGTTCAATAGCAACAACGATAGACTTGTCCATCTTGTTGCTTACTACACGGCCTTGCTGGATGCGGTTAGTTTCGCTCATTATGCGCCTGCCTTTTCAGTCAAAACAGTTTTCACACGTGCGATGTCACGGCGTACAGCTTTTAGAGTATGAGTTTGCTGAAGTTGACCAGTTGCAGCTTGCATGCGCAAGTTGAACTGTTCACGTAGCAAATTCAATAGCTCAGCGTTAAGCTCTTCAACGTTCTTTTCGCGTAGATCTTGTGCTTTCATCACATCACCTGCTTAGTTACAAAAGTAGTTTTAACAGGCAGTTTACGTGCCGCTAGGCGGAACGCTTCACGTGCCAACTCTTCAGGTACGCCATTCATCTCGTACATAACTTTGCCTGGTTGGATTTGAGCAACCCAGTACGCAACTGAACCTTTACCTTTACCTTGACGAACTTCAAGAGGCTTTTCAGTAATTGGCTTGTCTGGGAATACACGAATCCAGATTTGACCTTGACGCTTAATGTGACGTGTCATAGCACGACGTGCCGCTTCGATTTGACGTGCAGTCAGACGACCACGGCCAACAGCTTTAAGACCGAATTCGCCGAAGCTTACTTCAGTACCTTTAGCTAGACCACGGTTACGACCAGTCATAACCTTGCGGAACTTAGTACGTTTTGGTTGTAGCATCGTTCGACTCCTTACTTACGGCCTTTACGCTGCTTCTTAGGCTTATCGCCTTTTGGCTCTACTGCGTTAGCAGCTGGCATACCGCCTAGAATCTCACCTTTGAAGATCCAAACTTTAATGCCGATCACACCGTATTGAGTGTGAGCCGAAGAAGTTGCGTAATCAATGTCTGCACGTAGAGTGTGTAGAGGCACACGGCCTTCACGGTACCACTCAGAACGTGCGATTTCAGCACCGCCAAGACGGCCGCCTACTTGTACTTTGATGCCTTTAGCGCCTAGACGCATAGCATTTTGTACCGCACGCTTCATTGCACGACGGAACATAACACGACGCTCTAGTTGAGACGCGATGCTATCAGCTACAAGCTGACCATCTAGCTCAGGCTTACGTACTTCAGCGATGTTAATTTGCGCTGGTACACCTGCGATTTTAGCTACAGCTGCGCGTAGCTTCTCTACGTCTTCACCTTTCTTACCGATAACAACGCCAGGACGAGCAGTGTGAATAGTCACACGGATGCTCTTAGCTGGACGCTCGATAACGATACGAGATAATGATGCTTTTTGTAGTTCCTTTGTAAGGAACTGACGTACCTTGAAGTCGCCGTCTAGGTTGTCAGCGAATTCGTTGGTATTAGCAAACCATGTAGCATTCCAAGGCTTAACGATGCCAAGACGAATACCATTAGGATGTACTTTCTGACCCATTGCTTACTCTCCTAGTCTTTAGCGATCTGCTACAACAATAGTGATGTGGCTTGAACGCTTCAAGATACGATCCGCACGACCTTTAGCACGAGGCATAATACGCTTCATGATAGGGCCCTCATCTACGAAGATTTTAGCGACATTTAGATCGTCGATATCTGCACCTTCGTTATGTTCCGCGTTAGCGATAGCTGACTCAAGAACCTTCTTAACTAATACAGCAGCTTTTTTGTTGCTGAAAGTTAGAATTTCTAGAGCTTGGTCTACCGACTTACCGCGAATTTGGTCTGCAACTAAGCGAGCTTTCTGTGGAGAAATACGAGCAAAGTTATGTTTAGCTAAAGCTTCCATCATCTACTCCTTATTTCTTCTTAGCTTTCTTATCTGCAGCATGACCGCGATAAGTACGAGTTGGTGCAAATTCGCCCAGTTTGTGACCGATCATTTCTTCGGTAACGAAAACTGGAACGTGCTGACGACCATTATGGACAGCGATGGTCAAACCAATCATTGTTGGGATGATCATTGAGCGACGGGACCAAGTCTTAATAGGCTTTTTGTCTCCGCTTTCCACCGCTTTCTCTACCTTCTTCAGCAAGTGTAGGTCAATAAAAGGACCTTTCTTGAGAGAACGTGGCATGGCGATTCCTCTTTATAAATTATTTAGTGCGACGACGTACGATGTACTTGTCAGTGCGCTTGTTCTTACGAGTCTTGAAGCCCTTAGTAGGAACGCCCCAAGGAGAAACTGGGTGACGACCACCAGATGTGCGGCCTTCACCACCACCATGTGGGTGATCCACCGGGTTCATTACTACACCACGTACGGTTGGACGTACGCCGCGCCAGCGTGAAGCACCAGCTTTACCAAGTTCACGTAGCATATGCTCAGAGTTACCAACTTCACCGATCGTTGCACGACCTTCAGAAAGAACTTTGCGCATCTCACCAGAACGTAGACGGATAGTTACGTATGCACCATCGCGAGCGATGATTTGAGCATAAGCACCAGCCGAACGAGCTAGTTGAGCACCTTTACCAGGCTTAAGTTCAACACAGTGTACAGTAGAACCTACTGGGATGTTGCGCATCGGCAGAGTGTTACCTGCTTTGATTGCAGCATCTACGCCAGATTGAATCTGGTCGCCTGCGTTAACACCTTTAGGTGCAATGATGTAACGACGCTCACCGTCTGCGTACAGAACTAGAGCGATGTTAGCACTACGGTTTGGATCGTATTCTAGACGCTCAACTTTCGCTGGGATGCCATCTTTAGTACGTTTGAAGTCAATTACACGGTAATGGTGCTTATGACCACCACCGATGTGACGTACTGTAATACGACCGTTGTTGTTACGACCACCGTTCTTAGAGTTTTTCTCTAGAAGTGGTGCGTATGGCTTACCCTTGTGTAGGTCAGCGTTAACAACTTTAACGACGTGACGACGACCAGGGGAAGTCGGCTTACATTTAACAATAGCCATTTTTACTACTCCTGTTATTCCGCGCCGCCAACGAAGTCAAGATCTTGACCTTCTTTCAAAGTAACGTAGGCTTTCTTAACGTCTGAACGACGGCCTTCACGCATACCTTGACGTTTGGTCTTACCCTTTAATACAAGAGTATTTACAGACTTAACTTCAACTTCAAATAGCTTTTCTACAGCTGCTTTGATCTCTTTCTTAGTTGCATCTTTAGCTACTTTGAAAACGATAGTGTTCGCTTTCTCAGCTGCCATAGTTGCTTTTTCAGAGATGTGCGGAGCACGTAGAACTTTTAAGATACGCTCTTCAGTGATCATGCTAGCATCTCCTCAACTTGCTTAACTGCGTCAGCAGTCATTAGAACCTTGTCGAAAGCGATTAGTGATACTGGATCAACACCAGCAACATCACGTGCATCTACTTTGTATAGGTTACGAGCAGCTAAGAATAGATTTTCATCTACTTCGCCAGTCACAATCAGAACGTCGCTTAGCTCAAGCTCTTTAAGCTTAGCTACAAGTTCTTTTGTTTTTGGTGCTTCTACAGAGAAGTTATCAACAACGATTAAACGCTCTTGACGAACTAGCTCAGAAAGAATGCTCTTCATAGCACCGCGGTACATTTTTTTGTTTACTTTTTGGCTGTGATCTTGTGGTTTCGCAGCAAAAGTAACACCACCTGTACGCCAGATTGGGCTACGAATTGTACCAGCACGTGCGCGGCCAGTACCTTTTTGACGCCATGGCTTAGCGCCACCGCCAGATACTTCAGAACGAGTCTTTTGAGCACGAGTACCTTGACGAGCACCTGCTGCATATGCAACAACTACTTGGTGTACAAGAGCTTCGTTGAAGTCACGTCCGAAAGTAGTCTCGGAAACAGTTAGTGCATCAGCACCTTTAACCATCAATTCCATTACTTACTCCTAGACGTTATGCTTTAACAGCAGGTTTTACGATCACGTTTCCGCCTGTTGAGCCCGGTACTGCACCTTTAATAAGGAGTAGATTGCGCTCAGCGTCAACACGTACGATCTCTAGGTTTTGAGTCGTTACACGCTCAGCACCCATGTGACCTGCCATTTTCTTGCCTTTAAACACGCGGCCTGGAGTTTGACATTGGCCAATTGAACCCGGTGCGCGGTGAGACAAAGAGTTACCGTGAGTCATATCTTGAGTAGAGAAGTTCCAACGCTTGATAGCGCCTTGGAAGCCTTTACCTTTAGATGTACCAGTAACGTCTACTTTTTTAATTTCGTTGAAAAGTTCTACGTTTAGCTCAGCGCCAACTTCAAACTCTTCGCCGTTTTCTAAACGGAATTCCCAAAGACCGCGACCTGCTTCTACACCCGCTTTCGCGAAGTGACCAGCTTCAGGTTTAGTTACACGGTTAGCTTTCTTAGCACCAGTAGTTACTTGGATTGCTGCGTAGCCGTCTGTCTCAAGAGTTTTAACTTGAGAAATACGGTTCGCTTCAACCTCAACAACAGTTACTGGGATAGAAACGCCTTCTTCAGTAAATACGCGGGTCATACCCACTTTACGTCCGACTAGACCAATCATTATTCTTATCTCCCTTAACCTAGGCTGATTTGAACATCAACGCCAGCTGCAAGATCAAGACGCATTAGAGCATCAACAGTTTTATCTGTTGGCTCAACGATGTCGATCAAACGCTTGTGAGTACGGATTTCGTACTGATCACGTGCATCTTTGTTGACGTGTGGAGAGGTAAGAACAGTGAAACGCTCTTTACGAGTAGGAAGTGGAATAGGACCACGAACCTGTGCGCCAGTACGTTTTGCTGTTTCAACGATTTCCGCAGTTGAAGCATCGATTAGCTTGTAATCAAACGCTTTAAGGCGGATACGAATACGTTGGTTCTGCATGAGACAGAGCTCCAATTATTAAAAATTACACAAACAATATCGCCACTCAAACCCGATAAAACGAGAGAATGCCGATTGATTTATGTGAAACCGTAGCACCCAAAATTAGGACGCATTGTCAGTTAACTTTTGAAGTAAACAAGAAGTTTACTATTTTTATTAACCGCGAACATAAGCTGAGTATACATTACTAGGTAAGACCTACTCCTCAGTGCTCATTGGTTCACAACCAGCGTTAGCCAGTGCGATGCATTATACAGATCACACTTTAGTATGCAAGTAGTGTTGGAAAAATAATCGCAATTTATTGGAAGTTGGTTTTGTATCGAGAGGGAAGAAGATAGATGGAAGGTAATATTTCTTTTGAGAAAACAAAAGGGAAGCCGAAGCTCCCCTTTTCAGATGCGTGCTCTTCTAATGAAGAGAGTGCAAAAATCTAAATGCTATTAAGCGAAGATTTTAGCTACAACACCAGCACCAACTGTACGGCCACCTTCGCGGATTGCGAAACGTAGACCTTCGTCCATTGCGATTGGAGCGATTAGCTCAACAGTCATTTGAACGTTGTCACCTGGCATTACCATTTCTACGCCTTCTGGTAGAGTGATGTCGCCTGTTACGTCAGTTGTACGGAAGTAGAACTGTGGACGGTAACCTTTGAAGAAAGGAGTGTGACGGCCGCCTTCGTCTTTAGAAAGTACGTATACTTCAGACTCAAACTTAGTGTGTGGGTTGATAGAACCTTTCGCAGAAAGTACTTGACCACGTTCAACGTCATCACGCTTAGTACCACGTAGAAGTGCACCAACGTTCTCACCTGCACGACCTTCGTCAAGCAGTTTACGGAACATTTCAACACCAGTACAAGTAGTAAGAGTAGTCTCTTTGATACCAACGATTTCTACTTCGTCACCTACACGTAGGATACCGCGCTCGATACGACCAGTTACAACAGTACCACGACCTTGAATTGAGAATACATCTTCAATTGGTAGTAGGAACGGTTGGTCAACTGCACGCTCTGGCTCAGGAATGTAAGAATCTAGTGCTTCTGCAAGCTCAACGATCTTGTCTTCCCACTGCTTCTCGCCGTTTAGTGCGCCAAGTGCAGAACCTTGGATAACTGGTAGGTCATCACCTGGGAAGTCGTATTCAGAAAGAAGTTCACGAACTTCCATCTCAACTAGCTCAAGTAGCTCTTCGTCATCTACCATGTCACATTTGTTCATGAATACGATGATGTAAGGGATACCAACTTGACGACCAAGTAGGATGTGCTCACGAGTTTGAGGCATAGGGCCGTCAGTCGCAGCAACAACTAGGATACCGCCGTCCATTTGTGCAGCACCAGTGATCATGTTTTTAACATAATCCGCGTGTCCTGGACAGTCTACGTGTGCGTAGTGACGTGCTGGAGT
>NZ_JBFSUX010000018.1:0-80871 GCF_041467595.1 Vibrio sp. 10N.247.311.13
AATAATCACCCATACTGGCCGTTTCTATCTGAGATCCAATTAGGAAACAAAGCCTGAGAAAGGTTGCATCACCTCGCTAGATGGCTTGGATACTGATCTCGACACGGCGATTGCAGGCTCTTCCGTCTTCGGTTGCATTGTCACAAATAGGGTAACGTTCACCAAGGCCGCTGGTACTGATTCGTCCACCTTTCACTTTTTGATTCACTAAGTAAGCTTTTACTGAATCAGCACGTTTCTCAGACAACTGCTGATTAGAAGCATCATTGCCAGTACTGTCGGTATAGCCTTTGATCTGCAAATACGAATCTGGGTACTCGACCAATATTCTCGCAACACCATTCAATGAATTGTATACCGTCGCTTCAAGTAGGTATTCACCAGAGCGAAAACCGATGCCGTTTTCCATCACCAACACTAACTCATTTTCACCAACACGCTTTACTTGAACGCCTGAATCTAGCAACTCCTGACGCAAAGCGTCCTCTTGCTTATCCAGTGAGTAGCCGACTCCTCCACCGATGAGACCGCCAGCCGTTGCCCCAATTAACGCTCTCTTTTTCCGTTCTTTTGAATTATCTCCAGACAGGAGACCAATCGCAGCACCAGACAAAGAACCAATCGCAGTCCCTTTTGTTGTGGAATTCGTTTCCATCTCACCAGTCGTTGCGTCCTGACGTTGAGTCGCCTGACAGCCCACCAAGCTCGTTAATAGCAACAGAGAGATAATAGGTTTAATGCATCTTTTTATTTCAGAAGATATGAATAGCATAAATATATTCCAGTTAAATTTAGACTTTCGATTAAATATTCACTGAATAGCAAACATATTAAAATTACAGACCACGACTGTGGCCCGTAATTTCATTAATAATCTTATTTTGAATAATTCGGAATTAAATAACCGAATTAACTCTAGTTCTAGCTCTAGCTCTAGCTCTAGCTCTAGCTCTAGAAAGAGTAGAAATAGTAGAGCTGCGACTTCATACGTAAAATGATTCCACGTATTACATCAAGAAACGCCATAAGCTCTGTTGGCTTTTCTCCGCTAATCCAAGCTAAACCAACCGAGCCGACTGGTACGCTATAGCCTTCAGGTTCAAAGACTTTCAACCTAACAAAGTGATGTTTGTTTTGTAGGTTCTTGCCTGTCGTAGAGCGAACATTCTGGTCAAAGCCAAGCAAGTTACTTTGCGCTTCGCCGGTTGCTTCAATAATACCTTCAACCTCTGCCGTGAATACTTTCCCTGGATAAACTGGCGTTGTAAATTCAGCCAATTGACCCGGTTTAACATTTCTAATCGCTTGATGATTCACTCTCATCAATACGTATTTCTCGTTGGTGTACATCTGCAATCGTGGAACTCTAGAAACAAGCTGACCTTCACGAAGAATAAAGTTAGTCACAAAGCCATCAGCGGGTGCATAAATCTTGGTGCTATCAAGATCCCATTTTGCTTTATTCACCTTCTGAATTGTTTCGTTAAAGTCTGACTGACGGGATTCAACCGAGAGTTCCGCTTTGGTTATTTGTAGCTTGGCTTTCTCTACATCAGATTTCTTTTTGCTCAGCTGTGACTCAAGCTTGGCCACAGTGTACACAGCAGAATCGGCGACCGTTTGCTGGTTATCAATCATGCTTTCAGTGATCGTATTACGCACGACTCGGTTTTGTTCAAGATAACGCTTCAACGTTCTTTTCTGTAAGTCTCTATTTGACTGAGCAGCTGAAAGCTCACTTTGTGTCATTTCAAAATCATGTAACGCTGCCTGATAGCTGGATTCAGCGATTTTTACTTCTTCAGCCGCAGTGCTAACCGCTACGTTTGCCGAGTCGCGCGAAATCTTCGCTTGTTCATAAGCAATTTGATAAGGCTCGTTTTCAATCTCATAGATTAACTGCCCTTTCTCAATGCGTTGGTTAGGGGTGATATAAATCTGGTCGACCTTACCCGAGACATTGGTTGAGGTTGGGCGAAGCTGAATGTGAGGAGACTGCACCACAGAGCCTCCCGACAAATCCATTGGTGTATAGTTAATTAATCCTACCCACACAAATAACAACCAACCACTGCCTCCTAGATAAGCGAATGCTTTCGTCCCTGTGTTCCAAGGCATGCCAACAAGTCTTAATAAATAGATGAACAAACACCAAACCGCTAAACCTTCTAACATTTAGACATCCTCTGATTGATTAACTTGAGCCGGAGAATTCCATAAATCACGCAGTCGGATAATGGCTTTTTCAAAATCTACAAAAGCAATGATAATGGCGAGCACCCACACCCAGTGCCAAATGAAGCCAATCCAAGTGAGCGCGGTAATCAACCCTATCTGATGGTGGTCAGTCTTATGAGCCTTTTGAATAGGGATCTCGTGAAGCTTCCAAAAACCGAACAGGCCAGCCGCTATGGTGCTGATCAGCACGATAGCGGCTGCTATATGTAAAACGGTATCTGCAGAGGTCTCTACATAAGGGATACTGATTAAACTCATTGCTCATACTCTTGTAAATTAAGACCAACACAGGATATATGCCACCCACTTACAACGGCAATTTTAGATAAATTACGTCATATAAAATAACATGATGATATAAATCACCAGATAAGGTGTGCGATATATCAAAGTAGCAAGGTATTAAGTTCAGTAGCCTGACGCTATTAAGGAGAGCTGATGAGATTCACAGCTAACGCTGCTTAAGTAGGTGGGAATGCCGATAGAAAGATTAGATAACGACAAAACATGGCAAGTCATGCACCAACGTAGATTAAGCAAAGTAGGTGATGTCTATGATGTCTGTTGAAGTGGCTTTTTTACCTATACAAGTTTAGGCAGCTATTTCCGAACACAATGTTTTTATCAGTAATGGTTTACACACCATAAATACTAGAACATTAAGCCAATGGAACATTATTCAGCAGACTTATACCTCAACAAAAGCACAAAAATTTAACATTTAGCTCTAAAAACACCACGCAGCGCAAACAATCACCCTAAAAGTAAACTATTCCTAGACACCCTCTTAGATCCCGCTAATATGACCGCCCATTCCACTAGTGTATAGTTGGATTTGGTACAACTTTATAAAAAATACATCACTATAATAAATTAACAATTGCAGGTATTTTATGCAAAATCACAACATGCTCGCCCGCATCGCTCGTGGAAATCTCGTTCTACAGATCCTTGCTGGTATTGTTTTCGGTGTCGTTCTCGCCATGGTTTCTCCTTCAGCAGCTCAAGATGCAGGCCTATTAGGTAGTCTGTTTGTTGGTGCTCTGAAAGCTGTTGCCCCAATTTTAGTATTCATTCTTGTTGCAGCTTCTATCGCAAACCAAAAGAAAGGTCAGCATACTCATATGCGTCCAATCATTGTGCTTTACCTGATTGGTACGTTCTCTGCAGCACTGACTGCTGTAGTACTGAGCTTCATGTTCCCAACCACTTTGACACTGGTTGCTGGCGCTGAAGGTGCTAACCCTCCTCAAGGTATTGCAGAAGTTCTTCATACGCTTCTATTCAAGCTTGTAGATAACCCAGTTAGCGCACTAATGAACGCGAACTACATCGGTATTCTTGCTTGGGCAATCGGCCTTGGTCTTGCACTGCACCACGCATCTGCAACAACCAAAGCGGTTTTCGAAGACCTTAGCCACAGTGTTTCACACATTGTTCGCTTCATTATTCGTCTTGCGCCATTCGGTATCTTCGGCCTTGTTTCGACTACATTCGCAACAACGGGCTTCGATGCATTAGCAAGCTACGGTCAACTGCTAGCGGTTCTACTAAGCTCAATGCTGATCATTGCTCTTGTCGTTAACCCACTGCTTGTCTTTGTAAAGACAAAACAGAATCCATACCCACTTGTACTGCAATGTATTCGTGAATCTGGTGTAACAGCATTCTTCACTCGTTCAAGCGCTGCAAACATCCCAGTGAACATGAACCTTTGTAAGAAGCTAGAGCTAGATGAAGATACTTACTCTGTATCAATCCCTCTAGGCGCAACCATCAACATGGCAGGTGCTGCAATCACCATCACTGTGTTAACGCTTGCAGCTGTACACACAATGGGTATTGAGATTGATATCTTCACTGCGATTCTACTAAGCCTTGTTGCTGCAATTTCAGCATGTGGTGCATCAGGCGTTGCCGGTGGCTCACTGCTACTGATTCCTCTAGCTTGTGGCCTATTCGGTATCTCAAACGATGTAGCGATGCAGGTTGTAGCGGTTGGTTTCATCATTGGTGTGATTCAAGATTCGGCTGAAACAGCACTTAACAGCTCAACTGACGTAGTGTTCACTGCGGCTGTATGTAAAGCTGAGCAAAACAAAGCTTAACAGCTCTTGGGTATTAGGCTTTAGCTCTAAGCTCTAAGCTCTAAAAGCAAATAGCACACAAATAAAAAGGGAAGCATTCGCTTCCCTTTTTTGTTGTCTTGGTTTTCTAGATTACGGTTAGAAGCTATATAGATTTATAGATTTATAGATTTATAGATTTATAGATTCAGTCATTTTTGTCTAACTCATCAAAGCTAACCAACACGTTTTAGTGGTTGCTTTTCCAGCTTGGATCCACGGCTGCCTGACTGAAGTCTAGAGGGTCACTATTTGGGGTCGCTTGTCTCTCTGTTGATGCTTGCTCGGAATTAGGTTGTTGGCTGTAATCAACATTCGTATCTTGAGCACTCGCCGTTTGAGTATCTAGATGGCTGGTCTCTACACTTAATGGCTCAGCCTCTTCATCAGACGCTTCTTTCACTTTCTTTGGAATCGGTATATTGCGTTTGTAAAGCTTGTTGAGCGCCTTAATAATTGAGTGCTTGGTGATTGCTTGTTGGGTCAGCTTGGTCATGATCGGTTTAGTCAGTGCTTGTAAGCCCACAACCGCATCGACACCTAGCTCACCGCCCACTTTATCTCTCTGCTGCTTAGCTTCTGAGTAGCCAAAATGAGCAGATAGGAATAGCCAGATATAAGCAATTGCATTACCGTGTTCACCATGGTCGATCCACGCTTCACCCGCTCTAAACATTGCCTCTGCACTGTTCTTTTCTGCTGCTGTCTCAAACCAGTACACAGCCTCACCATGGTTCGGCTCTACGCCAACACCATTTAAGTAACTCATACCCAGTTTGATCTTGCCGTCTAGGTTGTTTTTCTCTGCCGCTTTGCGATACCAATCAACAGAGCTTTCTGCAGAGTAGTCTGGATTTTCTTTGTCTAGGCACCAGTCACCCATGAATAGCATCGCTTCGGTATTACCACCAGCGGCAGACTCTTCAATATAGGTGTAGCCTTTGGGGATGTTCTTCACGGTCCCACGTCCATGAACCAGGGCTTTACCCATCTCAAATTTCGCCGACATATCGTTATCTAAGGCAGAGATCGCAAGCTGCCAAAAGTTGGCTTGTTCTCTCAAGATCAGATCTTCTTTGCGCTTCATACTTAAGCGAACAATGCCGTACATGCCGTTGACGTTATCCAAATGCGCCGCTTTATCGTACCAATATAACGCTTCCTTGATATTGTTACGTTCAGCCTCTTTCGCTAAATATAGAATCGACGGGACATGCCCTGTTTCTGCTTTAAAGTGGCGCTCTTTTTGCTCTTGGATACGTGCCTTTTCAATCGCCTTTCGGTAAGCGACAGCTCGCGCTTTACGTTCTTGTTCCAAGCGCTGCTTTCTTAGTGATAAAGAAATCAGCCACACAGCAACAAGTATTAACGAAAGAGCGGTCGCACCAATTGCGATTCCCATTGTACTCATAAAATATTTAACCTAACTCGGCAGATACAAGACTCGACGTTGAGAGTGTGTTCTACCCATAGTGAATGTTATGTTTCGAATTACAGGGAAAAGTGCAGTTACTGGCACGTTCCGCCTTAAAATGAACTTAGTTCAGTATCTCAGGATTACATTGCGATAAGAAGCCTAGGAGGTTCAATCCGTATGCAGTCCATAGACGATGTGATCTTGCTTCAATATAGATAAATTATGAAGGCTGCCTTTCATCAGGAAAGTCCTAAAGCTTAGTGACGAAATTGATGTTTTTCCCATCAACAATTTCGTGCAACTGCCGTACAACTCTCTTACAGGAATAGCTCTATACCTAGGTCAATTGACCGTATATGTAAGCCAACTCGGCAACCGTCTTCGCTGAGAATTTCTTCATCAAGCTTGCTCGGTGTACTTCCACTGTTCTCATGGCAATGCACAATTCATCGGCTATTTTCTGGTTACGCTTACCGTCGATAATTTGTTTGAGGATGTCTATCTCACGCTCGGTTAACGACGCGTACGCTTGGCGATACACATTCATGTGTAAGTGCTTTTCTGAAGCGTCCAAACCTTGCTTGATCGCCTCAGCTAACTCATTGCCTTTAACTGGCTTTTGAAAGAAATTCACCGCGCCGGCTTGTAAGGCTTCAACCGCCATTGGCACATCACCGTGCCCCGTCAGGTAAATCACCGACAGTGGGCTCTGCGCTTTTAC
Organism: Vibrio sp. 10N.247.311.13; assembly: GCF_041467595.1. Taxonomy (NCBI): domain Bacteria; kingdom Pseudomonadati; phylum Pseudomonadota; class Gammaproteobacteria; order Vibrionales; family Vibrionaceae; genus Vibrio; species Vibrio sp. 10N.247.311.13. The sequence goes on from NZ_JBFSUX010000018.1 coordinate 6,503, forward strand.
CATCAACTCATGAACTTGCTGCCCTCTCATCTCTGGCATTCGGCTGTCTAAAACCACACAACCCGGCGCACTCAAGTCCACTGAGTCTAAAAAACTGGGGCCATCTTCAAAAGCTGATACAGTGAAATCATGCTCTTCTAATAAGAACACCAACGAATCGCGCATCGACTCATCGTCATCAACCACATAGACAGGAAGCCTTTGATGAAGTTCAGACATAACAAGATTCCTTATGAATCATTTGAAAGAGAGAAAGGCAGTGTCACCGCAACATGACATCCATGTGGGGTGAGTGACGTGATCGTCATTTGACCACTGTGATCTTCAATAACATCTTGGCAAATCGCGAGCCCAAGCCCCAAGCCATTTTCTTTGCTGCTCACAAAGGCTTGAGTCACTTCTTGTTCAGTGAAATCTAAGCCCGTTCCGTTATCGATAATCGACAACATTATTTTATCCGGTTGATACTCGGTAATCACTTTAATTGTCGATGGTTCGTTGTTTTTGTTACCAATATCAGACGTAGCGCTTTGTTCGCGATGCATCTGAGCATTACACGCATCAGTCGCATTGTTGATCAAATTTACAACCACCTGCTGCAATCCGACGGGGTCAACATGTAGCGTGATAGGTTTACCCACGACATAACGTTCAATGGTTATCTTGTGTTTCTGTAATCGAAATTGCAGTAGCTCGATGGTATCTGTAAGAAGAACTTCTATATCAGTTTGAGATTTATCTGATGAGCGTTTTTTGATCATGTTTCTTAAGCGCTGGATGATCGCATCAGCACGGTCCACTTGCGACTGGATCTTCTCTAATACAGGCTCTATGTCAGTCAGCGGTTTGTTCTTCGAAATCCGCAGTAAACCACCTTCGCTATAATTCCGAATAGCTGCCAAAGGCTGATTAATCTCGTGTGCCAAGCTACTTCCCAGTTCACCAACTACCGCGATTCGTTGTGAGTGCTCTAGCTGTTCACTCTTACTTTTCAGCTTATAAAGCGTCGCTTCTAGTTGCTTTTTGCTGCGACTGAATTTGTATTCTAGCCAGAAGTGGTAAGCATTCAGAGACACGACAAGAATAAAGAACGCCCATGCCCACTGTTGATTGTACTTGAGCCAGATTAACGCTTCTTTCCACCAAGGTTGTTGCAGTGGATGCATGTCGAGTTGTTGATATAGCTTGTCGATCGCCAGCAAGCTTGTCGGTGACGTCCAACCCGATGCATTCGCTGCAATGGCTGGTGCACTGCTCTTTGGCATCGAAAACAGCACCTGACTCATTTGTTTAGCCAGTGCCGAAGAGGCTCGTTCTGTTTTGGCAAACGACCAATTAGAATACAGAGGTGTAGACACTTGGCATCGGAAGCCTTCAGGCGCTTGATTACCGATGATTCGATATTGCCCAGCCACCAGCAAACCTTCACTGATCATGTTCTCAACTAAACAGCTTGGTACGACAGCCGCTTCAATGTGCCCTTCACGTAGTTGATACAAGCTGGCGTCGATCGGGAAACCTAAAAATTGGGTGTTAGAGAAAAAGTGATTAGGGTTCAGCCCTTCTTGCATTACTTGGTAACGCATAGTCAAGTAACCGCCAAACGCATTTTCAGAGACAGCAGCAATCGGCTTTCCACTAAGTTGCTCAAACGAGATATACGGTGACATTCTTCTGACCACTAATGCAGAACCGATACTGCGCGTGCTGCTCACACCTTGATCGTCGTAATTGTGACTGGTCATGGTCGCCATCCAAGAGAGCGCGTATTGACGTCCTAAACGCACTGCTTGGCCGGGATTAGTGATAACAAAATCGACCTCGACCTTCTTTACCGCTTCCGCCATCTCTTCCAAATTAAAAGGCTTGAGAACAAAGTGTTTTCCTGGGATACGCTCAGACAACCAGTCCATCGTTAGTTGCCAGCGTTGTTGCGCTGCAAGTTTACCCCTGATGGCTAAAACACCCACTTCAATCGTCTGATCTGATTCAATCGTACTTGTCGCTACTGAAACAGGTTCCGTTTGAGCAGCGAAACAAATACCTGCACTCAAGTTCAGCCAGCACGTACTGATGAATGTGATGAAGTTGCGAACAGTCACGGACATCTCTTTATTCAATCGGATTACCTATTCAATGATTTCTCAACGCGTTGAAGCACTTTTAAATAAAGCATAACAGCTAGATAGCGAAAACCACATTTGTTCTAGATCAACTTTGATCTGGGTATGTGGAAATCCACAATACCCCGTGAACGGTCAAAAACTGACAATGAGCCTAACAGATCGAATACCCATTTATAGGTACCTCTATGGACTCATTGAAAAGACGGTTTCTCAGCCAATTCGGTAAAGTTTCCGCCGGCGCTGCGCTCATTCCCATTGCCGGAATCAACACCGCAGTCGCAAGCACAGCCATTCGCAATAACAACCAACCTGACCGCAAAGGCGAAATAGGTAAACGCTACGCCATGGCGATTGATTTACGTAAGTGCGTTGGCTGTCAGGCGTGCACTGTTGGCTGTAGCGTTGAAAACCAAGCACCAATTGGCCAGTTCAGAACCACCGTAAAACAGTATGAAGTCTCCCTTGATGATGGTTCGACTGCTCAACAAGACGTGAAATCTTTCATGTTGCCTCGCCTCTGTAATCACTGTGATAACGCTCCGTGCATCAAGGTTTGTCCAGTTCAAGCGACCTTCCAACGTGAAGACGGCATTGTAATGGTCGACAACAAACGCTGCGTAGCCTGTGCTTACTGCGTTCAAGCCTGCCCTTACGACGCTCGATTCATCAATAACGACACCCTTACCGCAGACAAATGCACCTTCTGCGCACACCGCCTTGAAGACGGCTTACTGCCTGCTTGTGTAGAAACCTGTGTCGGTGGCGCGCGTGTCATTGGCGACCTTAAAGATCCAAACAGCGAGATCAACCGTCTGCTCAATGAAAACCAAGACGACATCAAGGTGCTTAAGCCAGAGCAGAATACCAACCCCCATGTTTTCTATATCGGCATGAACGAGCGATTCGTTAGCCACATTGAAGGCCAACCTGCGATTTATGATCCAGCCGCCATCGATAACTCATCCTCTAGCAAACAAGAATTGGCAATCGCGACACAAGGCAAACAAGGAGAGACAGCATGAATATCACTGAGGTGTTAGTCCCCGCTCAAGAGATCGCTTGGCTACCGTGGGCGGTTCAATATTTCTTCTACATAGGTTCAGCCTACGCGGCCGCTATTTTGTTCTTGATTGCACTGATCTTTAAAAACTCAACCAGTCACCAATTCCGTTCTGCCCTTGTGCTTGTGATGGCCATTGGCGCGATTGTTGGACCATTAGCGCTTACTGGTGACTTGCACCAACCGGGACGTGCGTGGCACTTCTATGCTCATATTACGCCTTGGTCATGGATGTCATTGGGCTCTTTGTTTCTACCTTTGTTTTCTGGTCTGGCTGTCACGACGGCTTGGGTTTACCTGCGTGATGACATCGCACAGCTTAAACAAAGTGAAAACCCATTTCTAAAACGACTAGCTTGGCTAACACTGGGCCAGTGGCAATTATCGAACAAACTGATGATTGCTCTAGCCGCTGTCACTGCTGTCTCTGGCTTAAGTATCGCGCTTTACACAGGTGCCGAGATTGCAATTTTGGCGAGCCGACCGCTTTGGCATCAACCGGCTTCTCCGCTGCTTTGGTTTACGACCGCATTCTTTTCTGCAACGGGATTAACGTTGTTGATTTGGGCTCTACTGCCTTCAAACAAGCCAAGCTTAAAACCAACAGACCTCGCTCTAGTACAAAGAACCATTACCTTAACGGGTGGCCTTGCCATCATTCTCACCTCGATTTGGGCATCTAACCATGGTCACTTCAATCTGTATGAGAACGACGCTTGGGGCATTAATTTAGGCATCATGACCACCAGCATTTTGCTGTGCATGATCTTAGTGCTGCCACTACAACGCCTATCGCAAAGTAAGCTAGGAATTATCTGTGTTGCGCTTGCGACCATTATTTCAGCATGGGCGGTACGTTGGGTCACCATGATGGAAGTTCAAACCATTCCTCGTTTTGATGTGGGTCCATTCCCTTATGAATTACCAATGGGTAGTGCTGGGTTACTTGGCATCGTTGGCATGTGCGGCCTGTGGCTAGCACTTGCGTTGTTCGCCTCTGAAATCGTGTCTGCTGGATCGTCAAGATCAACTGGCTCTGCGACAAAGACAGCATCTAAGCCAAACCAAAACACATCATCACCACTTAACCGCTCACATAGCTTGTAGTCTGAGGAATCATCATGGATAACAAACGTCGTCAATTTTTGAAAACAGGCCTTGCTGCCGGTGGTGTTGGAGCTTTTGCTGCAGGTTATGCGACAACCACAAAGCACATGGTTCACGGTGCTATCGATGGCACCGCAGGTAAGAAAACCAATCACATCCATCACGGTAATTCGTTAGAGACGGAATACAGTGTCGATGAGCAAGGTGAGATCTCGCCGAATCCAAACCAACGTGTTGCACCATCTATGTGTTTTGGTTGCTGGACACTGTGTGGCTTACGTGTACGTATCGACAACCGTAATGACGAGATCTTGCGCATCTCGGGCAACCCGTATCACCCACTATCAAGCGACCAACAGATCCCGTTCAAAACACCGGTAAAAGACGCCTACATTGGCTTGTCTGGTGAATCCGGTATCCATAACCGTTCGACAGCCTGCGCACGCGGTAACGGCATGTTAGAGATTCAAAACAGTCCATACCGAATCACTCAACCGCTCAAACGCGTTGGTAAACGTGGTGAAGGTAAGTGGGAACCAATCAGCTACGAACAACTTATCTCTGAGATCACCGAAGGCGGTGACTTATTCGGTGAAGGTGAAGTTGAAGGCTTACGATCGATTCGCGACATCGAAACACCACTCGATCCGAACAACCCTGAATACGGACCAAAAGCCAACCAACTGCTTGTGACCAATGCCGGTAATGAAGGCCGGGATGACATCTTGAAGCGTTTTGCATTTAACAGCTACGGCACACGCAACTTTGGTCACCACGGATCTTACTGTGGCTACGCGTTCCGCGCAGGTTCAGGCGCAATCATGAACGATCTAGACAAGTTCTCGCACTTAAAACCCGACTTCAACAACGCAGAGTTCATTCTTTTCATCGGTATGTCTCCGGCTCAAGCGGGTAACCCGTTCAAGCGTCAAGCAAGACAATTGGCTGAGGCTCGTACCAACGGAAAACTCAGCTACACCATAGTGACACCAAGCCTTCCGGCAGGATCGTCAAGCCTTGCGGCGGGCGATCGCAATAACTGGCTACCGATCAAACCGGGCACCGATTCAGCATTAGTTCTTGGCATGATCCAATGGATCATCGACAACCAGCGCTACAATCACGACTTCTTGTCTCGCCCAAGCGCACAAGCGATGAAGAAAGCAGGCACCACACACTGGTGTAATGCATCTCACCTTGTGATCAGTGACGAATCGCACCCACAAAATGGGCGTATGCTTCGTGCATCGGATATAGGGTTGCTAGAAACAGGCGAACCGATGTCTGACGATGACGGATTCATCGCACTCAATGTGACAACGTCACTATTATCATCGCATATTCAGGTGAATGAAGCGGCTCTGTTCGTCGATCAAGATGTAGAAATCGATGGTCAGACTGTTCGCGTTAAATCTTCTCTGCAAAGATTGAAAGAAGAAGCCTTCAAATACGACCTTGCTTACTACAGTGAGCAGTGTGAGATCCCACAAGATCAGATCATTGCGTTAGCAAAACGCTTCACCAGTTACGGGACAAAAGCCGTCGTCGATACTCACGGTGGCAACATGCACACCAACGGCTTCTACAACTCATTCTCTATTCTGATGCTGAACGCTCTGATCGGTAACATCAATGCAAAAGGCGGTGCGATGGCTAAAGCGGGTGGCTACCCGACTTCTGTTGCAGGTCCTCGTTACGACTTTACTAAGTTCAAGGGTAAGACTAAACCTCAAGGTGTATTCTTGTCCCGCAGCAAGTTCCCGTATCAAAAAACCAGCGAATACAAACGTCGCGTTGCAGCCGGTGAGTCACCCTACCCAACTCGCGCGCCTTGGTACCCAATATCTGCGCCGCTGCTAACTGAGCATTTGTCAGCGGCGATTGATGGCTACCCATATCGCGCAAAAGCGTGGATCAACCACATGGCGAACCCACTTTATGGTGTTCCGGGTTTAGACAACTTGCTGGGTGAAAAGCTTAAAGATCCCAAACAGCTGGGTTTGATCGTCTCTATCGATGCGTTCATCAATGAAACAACAGCACTCTCCGATTACCTTGTGCCAGACACAGTAACCTACGAGAGTTGGGGTATGGCAACACCGTGGCATGGCGTTGCAACTAAGGCGATCACTGCTCGTTGGCCGATTGTTGAGCCTAAAACCTCACGCACTCAAGACGGACGTGCCATCAACCTAGAGAACTTCTTTATTGATCTAGCAAAAACGCTTGGCCTAGGTGGCTTCGGCGACAACGTAATCAAAGACAATCAAGGTAACTGGCACGGTATTCATAGCGCTGAAGATTTCTACCTGCGCTCGGCTGCTAACTTAGCGTTCGTAAAAGGTGGCGTGCCGAATGTCGATGCGGAAGATATTGTTTGGTCTGGTCTAGAACGCTTAGTGCCTGTGATGAACAAAACACTCAAGCCTGAAGAGATGCTCAAGGTAGCGTATATCTTTGCGCGTGGCGGTCGTTTCGAAGACGCCACCAATGCCTACACCAATGAAACCATGAAGTACAAATGGACCAAACCACTGGCAATCTGGAATGAAAAGCTCGGTACTTCTCGCAACACCATCAGTGGTGAGCAGTACATGGGTTGCCCGACATGGTATCCACAAAAGCTTGCAGACGGCACACCTTTGGCAGAGCAGTTCCCAGCAAAAGAGTGGCCATTTACCCTAACCAACTTTAAGTCCAACATTCACAGTGCGGTATCGAATTTGTCACCACGCTTGGAATCTATCAAGGGGGTAAATCCGGTTTACATCCACCCGCAAGACGCCTCTTCTGCGGGTATCAAAACAGGTGACGTATTTGCGATTGAAACACCGAGCTCAACCACACATGCGTTGGCGATGGTGATTGATGGCATCAAACCGGGAACATTAGGCTTTGAACACGGCTTTGGACACAAAGAACTCGGTGAGCGTGCACACTGGATTGGTGACACACAACAACCGGTGAAAATGAAGTCAAACGATGGCGTTAACATCAATGATATTGGCTTGATTGATCCGACGAGAGAAGGCAAAGGCGTCATGTTGGATTGGGTTGTGGGGGCAGCAGCAAGGCAAGCGCTTCCGGCTAAGATCTACAAGGTCTAGCTTAAACTCAGCAAGCTATAACTTAATCACTCATTCAAAACACTTCCTTATCTGATTTGCAGATGAGAACACAACAGGGCAACTTCGTCATTCGAGGTTGCTCTGCTTTTTCGTCCCCTTGATCTAGAAAAGCAGGCTATTTGGATAAACGTCCAATCTACATAAAGTACCCAATCTAGATAAAGCATCCGCTCTAAATAGAGTAATCAACCCAAAGCCATTAGGTAATCTTCATTTCACCACAACTTTTTTAGCCCGCATCCATAAAGCAGCTATGCTTATACAATCGATGCCATAAAAGAGCCTTAACAAGCAGTTATACCGAGGCGAACATGGCAGTTCCCTTGCATTTCATAAACGGCAGTTGGATCAACCTATAGAAGTTCACATCAATACCATTATGGTGATTGAGGTTATTAATGTGAGACTCACCTCAAGTTCCAAGTGAATTAATGTGGAAATCCACAATAGCGCGAACAACCAATTATGTCGAAAATGCATGCATTACAACCAATAGCGACGCCTCATGACTAAGCTGACAATTAAAACTCAAACTCTAACGCTTTGCATCGCTGCTCTAGGAAGCCTTTCTTTATCCGCTTTTGCACAAGCAGCACCTAATCCAATGCCAGAAGCCGCAGAAACTTGTAGCGGCTGCCATCAAGCCGACGGTAAAGGCATGCCCAACATTGCCCCTATGCTTGCAGGGCTCAATGCTGACTATCTAGAACATCAACTGGTTCTGTTCTCAAGTGGTGAGCGTCAAAGCGCGATCATGACGGGAATGGCTGACGGTGTATCTGATCCCGCAGTTCGTCGTGAGGTCGCAGAATACTTTGCATCACTACCTTCATACGAATTTACCGATTTAGAGCAGCGCGGCTCACAAGCCGATATCGATAACCCGTATCGTAAACTTGTATTCCAAGGTGATTGGGATCGAAACATTCCTGCTTGTGCTACCTGTCATGGACCAAGTGGTATGGGCGTAGACAAATTTCCTCGCCTAGCAAGCCAGCATGCCGACTACATTCAGACTCAGCTCAACGCTTGGAAAAATGGCACTCGTAAGGGTGATGATTTGAACATGATGGGTAATATCGCGGGCAAGTTAACCGATGATGAGATCAAAAACCTGTCTTACTACTTCGCCTCTTTCCGATACTAAAGGGCTCGCATGAAAACATTACTTCTAATTACCGCAACCCTTGCCTCTGGAATCGCTTATGCCGAAGCAGAGTTGCCAGATCGCCAAACCGAACTGCCCGCCGTTGAGAAGCCTCAAGATAACAAATATCTGGTGCCACGAGACTTGGTTGATATCCCTGCTGGGGAATTTGGTGACAAAGTAAAACTGGGCTATTCCCTGTTTGTCGATTCACAACAGATGCGTGGTACGTTCGTAGGCAATGAACAAAACTGTGTAAACTGTCACATGCAAGCGGGCATGAAGCCTAACGCAGCACCTCTTTGGGGTGCGTACATGGCCTACCCTGCGTATCGTTCTAAGAATGACAAGGTAAACAGCTACGCAGAACGTATCCAAGGTTGCTTCACCTACTCAATGAATGGTCTGCCACCGGCTGAGGGTTCAAAAGAGATGGTCGCACTGACGGCGTATTCATACTGGCTGGCGATGGGCGGCATCTTAGACAAGAACGGCATGCAAGATACACCCGTTCCTGAGATTAGCGATGCCGACTTACAAGTCGGTGGTAAAGCGGAAAGCTTCCCTCTCCCTGAAGAGCTGTTAAGCAAATACCCAATCGATGGCCGCAGTAAGTTGGCAGGGCGTGGCTATCCTAAGATTGATAATCCTGAACAAGAGCCATCGATAGCGCGTGGTGAAAAGGTTTACCAAACCAACTGCCAAACCTGTCATGGTCAAAATGGTGAAGGTATTAAAGGGGCTGACGGACGTTCATACTTTCCACCATTGTGGGGCGAAAACGCGTATAACTGGGGCGCGGGTATGCACCGGGTGAACACCGCTGCCTATTTCATCTATGAAAACATGCCGCTTGGAAAGAGCCAGCAACTTTCGATTCAAGATGCATGGGATGTGGCTGCATTTGTGAATAGTCATGAACGCCCACAAGATCCTCGATACAAGGGTGATGTTGCTAGCAATGCTAAGCGCTACCACAATCACCAAGGTTACTATGGCAAAGAAGTTGATGGTCATGTACTAGGTACCAAAGCTTATCCGAGTGGTAAAGAAGTGATTCATGAGCATTAATAGGTATTAGTGAATATGAGCCGTTCACGCCAGCTATAGCTAAGCTTTACATTGTAAATCAGTGATAGCCGGAACAATTAAAAAGGAGCCAGATCGTGTGACGATCTGGCTCCTTTTTAGTTTGAACTATTAGAAACACAACTAACCTTGCTGCATCTTCTCCCAAATCGTCGGAGAGCCGATATAGTCTTGAACCGTCGTAATGAACTCTTTGACCAGCTTGGTCTGTTTACGGTGCGGATACACAGCGTAGATTGCAGTATCAATCGTTGAAATCGGGTAATCTGGAAGCAACGTAACCAAGCCCAGATCTTTCATTGAGGCATACAGGTTTGATTGGTCAAGGAAGCCATAGCCTAAGCCATCTTTTACGCAAGAGACCATGGTGCGAACATCACTCACCTTATAGTTGCCACGAATCGTCAGGCTTTGAAAGGTATTACCATGCGGCTCTTCACTGATACGCAAGTGATCGACTGTCATATCGCCATTGGTATAAATCACCGCGGGTAGCGCGAGTAGATCTTGTGGCGTCTTCGGCTCTCCGTGCTCCTTCACAAAATCGTTCGATGCGACCAACATGAAGTTACTGTCGGCAATCTTCTTCGCAATCAAATTCGATTCAACAAGCTTACTGAAGCGAAACGCGATATCAAACTGCCCGGCAATGATGTTGGCGATCTTATCGTCTAGTGAGAGTACGATCTGAACATCTGGGTACTTTCTCATGAACTGAGTGATGATAGGTTGCAAATATTGCTGCCCAAAATAGATCGGTGAAGTAATTCGTAGCACACCTTTGGGTTCAGACTGGTATGAATCTGCAATTCCTTGGATCTGATTGATGGTGTCTTTCAGCACATAGGTTTGTGCGAGAATATCTTCCCCGGCCGAAGTCAACGAAAACGAGCGTGTAGAGCGGTTAAGCAGCTGAACACCTAAATCTTGCTCGAGCTTTTTGATCTGTTTAGAGAGTGATGAGTTGTCCATGTCATGTAAGGTTGCCGCTTTGGTAAACGACCCTTGTTGAACCACATCTAAGAACAATAACAACTGATTGGTATTTGGCACTGTGCCTCTCCTGAATTAAAACTCGACTAGCGTTCGTCTTTGGGTGTATCCATCACAACCATGGTCGTAATAGATTGCACCTGAGCACATTCCCCAAGCACATCGGCATGAAACTTCTTATAGCCCGGTAGATCTTTGGTTTCTACCCTTAGCAAGTATTCGTTGGCACCGGTAATGTTGTGACACTCCACTACCTCCTTTTCCATACTGACGTGCTGTTCAAACTCCAGCTGAGCCGCTTTGCTATGGCTTGATAACCCAATCGAAACATAAGCAATAAAACCGACCCCCATTAGCCCATTATCCAGAACCGCACGGTAACCTTGAATGATGCCTTTACGCTCAAGATCCTGGACGCGTCTTAAGGTCGCAGAAGCCGACAAGCCAATCCGTTCTGAAAGCTCAATGTTGGAGATTCTGCCGTCCAATTTAAGCTCTTGCAATATCCTTTCGTCAAATCTGTCCATAAGTACTTATTATTGTGCATTTAGTGATAATAGAGGAAATAAAAGCACATAATTGCCCCACTTTCCACCTACTATGTTTCTCAACACGTGAAAGTCATGACCGGTCAGTCACTTCGTTCATTTTTTTGCTGGAGAACCATAATGCCTTTAGAACAACTGAGCGCACTTGCCTTGTTTGCGTTCGTCTCGACCTTCACGCCGGGTCCAAATAACATCATGCTTATGACATCAGGAGCAAATGTTGGCTTTGCCCGCACTATTCCGCACATGCTTGGCATTGCTCTAGGGTTTGCAGCCATGTTGCTGCTGGTTGGCTTCGGTTTAATGGGTATTTTCAACGCTTATCCGGTTACGCACCAAATATTAAAGTACCTGAGCCTTGCTTACTTGGTTTACCTAGCGATTAAAATAGCAAAGAGTGGAAAAGCTAAAAGCACTGAAGCTTATAAACCGATGACCTTCATTGGCGCGGCAAGTTTTCAGTGGGTTAATCCGAAAGGTTGGTCAATGGCACTGACAGCCATTTCTGTTTATAGCAGCGGTAGTTCATGGTGGGAGCTTGCGATCATCGCAGGTATCTTCACGCTCGCCAACTTACCATCCGTGACATTCTGGACAGCGGCAGGTAAACAACTGCAACACTGGTTAACAACACCAGTCCGTATCAAAAGCTTCAACTACGGTATGGCAGGCTTGCTGTTAGCCTCAACGATTCCGATGTTATAACAAAATAGCTTTCCTATGATGGTTAGTAAGTGATTACTAGCCATCAATTTCATTACAAGTATCCAATAACCTCGCTAAGCCAACGTCCAAACGTCGCCTGCCCGCTCGGGGTTAGTGTCCACACAAACGCCGCAACATTCACTGCCACTGTCACCCAATATATCGCTCTGAACGGCTGTTTCTGCGTTTTATGACGCAGCTTATCTTGAGCGATCAACGCCCCTAGCCAACCACCAGCAACAGAAAAAATATGCAGGGTTTTCTCTGGCACACGCCAATTGCCATTGATCGCTGCTCGCTTGTCCTTCGCGTACACAAAAAACGTCACCACACCGATAACCAAATACCACACCAACAGCGCTTTAGAACTTTCTGCAAACAACACAGATACCGCCACCAGAACCAAATAGGTGATAACGATTTGAATAGATGAAGACAACATGACTCCTTTTGGGCAACAGCTCACATACTGTAGCGATTACGCCCTGTAGATTTTGATAAGGATGAGTAAGGCATATTGTAATTCGGTTAGCCTGCAAAGAATAAACAAGCCCTTTCATCCCTACATAACATGATGGAAGTTAAAGGAATTATAAATATGTACAACCAAAAGTACGCCATCTACCAAGTTTTTACGCGTTTATTTGGCAATAAAAACACCCAACATGTTCCATGGGGCACAATCGAGCAAAATGGCGTCGGTAAGTTCAGTGATTTTACCGACAAAGCGCTGTCTGAAATCCGCAAACTCGGTATGACTCATATTTGGTATACCGGAGTGCCACATCATGCGCTCATCAATGACTACAAGCACCTTGGTATTTCAGACGATCACCCTAGCGTGGTAAAAGGCCGTGCGGGATCACCATATGCCGTCAAAGACTACTATTCCGTAAACCCAGATCTCGCAGACAACCCTGAATGCCGACTAGAGGAGTTCGAGGCACTAATCAAAAGAAGTCACGACAATGGTTTAAAAGTGATTATCGATATCGTACCGAATCACGTTGCGCGTCATTATAAAGGCTTAAACAACCCAGAAGGTGTCAGTGACTTCGGCGCTCAAGATGACACAACGCTGGAATACCACAAAGACAATAACTTCTACTACATTCCCAACAGCACCTTTGAATTGCCAGACATAGAGCCCGCCTTTACGCCGCTAGGTGGTGAACAGCATCCCAACCTAAACTCCCCGTTTATAGAGACGCCCGCCAAATGGACAGGTAACGGCTCACGTTTAGCCAAGCCTAATTTCGATGATTGGTATGAAACGGTGAAAATCAATTATGGCATGCGACCAGACGGTTCAAAAGACTTCCCTGAACTACCGAGTGACTATGCTCAACGCAATTACATGGATCATTTCCGTTTCTGGGAATCTGTTTATGTGCCTAACTCTTGGGCTAAATTCCGAGATATCGCCTTGTTTTGGTTGAATAAAGGTGTTGATGGGTTTCGCTACGATATGGCTGAGATGGTTCCAGTCGAATTTTGGAGCTACCTTAATTCATCTATAAAGATGAAAAACCAAGATGCCTTTTTAATGGCTGAGGTGTACCAACCGGACTTATATCGCGACTATATCCACTTAGGCAAAATGGACTACCTCTATGACAAAGTAGATCTGTACGACGGTCTAAAAGACATCATGCTAGGCAATACTTCCACGGCTATCATCCCCAAAATCCAACATCAAATGATGGATATTGAACATCACATGCTGCACTTCTTGGATAACCATGATGAACAACGCATCGCGTCTCCTGAATTTGTAGGTGACCCAAATATAGCGAAGCCTGCAATGCTAGTCAGCGCGTTATTGAGTAGTTCTCCAACCATGATCTACTTTGGGCAAGAAGTCGGCGAACCGGGCGCGGAGAATGCAGGCTTTGGACAGCCCTCACGAACTTCCATATTTGACTACATCGGAGTCCCACAACACCAAAAGTGGATGAACCACGGCGCATTCGATGGCGGGCTATTAGACGAAAACGAAAAGCAGCTGCGTCACTTCTATCAAAAGGTAATGAACTTTTCGCTAGAGCACTCATCGATAACAGGTGATTACCAAGACTTACACCAGTGCTGTAACTTAAGTGATTCAGTCTACGCATTTCTGCGCTCTGACCACCAAGAGCTAACCATTGTTGCAGCTAATTTCAGCCAACATACCACTGAAAATATTCACTTTAAGATTCCAAGTGATGTAATCCAAAAACTCAAATTAGTTGATGGTCGTTACATACTCAATGAATATATTGAAGGCATAGCGCAACAAGTGCTCGACATTGAGAACAGTGTTGGCAGTTTTAATATTGAATTGAAACCGCTGGCGTCTTTGGCTTGGGTGTTATCCTTAAATGGATGATATACCTATCAATATAAATTACCGCACAGCTCGCTTTTAGCTAATTGATAAATAACTTAATTTCCACATTAAATTAACACTCTCTCAATTCGATATATTACTCACAATAATAAGGATGAGCTCTCATCCTTATTAACTACGCCTAGCCTCTACGCCTTACATTATTGATATTATGCAAATGAGTCATTGATCCAATAAATTTAACTTAAACCAAATACAAAGCGTGATATTGACACTAGGTTTCCTATTTTTATATATTAAAAATAACTTTATACATAGCCATCACAAATAGTTGACCTTGGTTAAAGCTAGGATATTCATCTTCATAAAAAGTGAAATATGGATATCAAAACGTGAACAACATAAATATTAATAAAATTATCTCTCTACGAAATACCTTCAACAATACCAAAAAGAAGAGCTTCAAACGCTCTACATTGGCCAAAGCAATGTTACCGCTCTTCACCGCTACTTTGATCGCGGGTTGTGGTAGTGATAATGATAGCGACAACGGTACAGCCCCTGGCAACAGTGGTTTATACCCTGCAGCTGAAAACGAAGTCGTTATTTACTACAAACGCGATGTTGCCGCTGCCAGCTCATCTGGCTCAACTTACGACGGTTGGGGGCTGCACCTTTGGAATGGTGAAGGCTGTACCAGCACAGATTTAGTCGGCATGGGATTAAGTGAAACCGGAACCGACTGGAACAGCCCTTACGAATATGATGGTATCAGCGATACTTACGGTGCCTATTATGTGTTGAAAGTTGACCCAGATGCCTCTGACCCACACAAATGCATGAACTTCATCTTGCACAATGGTGATGAGAAAGCATTTGGCAGTGCCAATTCTAAAGTCGAGTTAACTAAGCTTGGCGATTCACAAGGCGTATTTGGTTTCCATGGCAGCAGCGAGTTGTACTACGACCCTATTTCAGAGCGACCAGTCAATATTGATGGTCAAAAAGCACACTGGCTAGATGCAACCACAATTGGTTGGGAAGCGGCTAGCAATGCAGACTCTGTGAAGCTTTTCTATGCACTAGACAACAGCATCACAATGAACGATGACAAAGAGATTGTCGGTGGAACTGCAATTGAACTAAGCAAAGACGGAGAACTATCTTCTGAATTGAAAGAGCGTTTCCGACACCTTGCAAGCTTACCTGCCCTAGCTATCGATGTTGACGACAGCACACTTCGCACTATTTTAAAATCTCAGATAATTTTTGTTGCCTACAATGCCAATGGCGATGTTATCTCTTCAACTGAGGTTCAAAAACCTGGTGTGCTTGATGCGGTATTTGCTAGCGAAGATGCTGGTAATGCAATGGCTGAAGAACTAGGCGCAATTGTTGAAGGCAGTGCGGCGACCTTCAAGCTTTGGGCACCAACCGCGCAAGATGTAGAACTCGTTCTATACAGTGAAGATCTGCTAAGTTCACAAGTAATCCCGATGACGGAAAACACTGAGACAGGCATTTGGGCGACTGATGCCGTGTCTAATGCAGTGAACAGTTATTACCGTTACCAAGTGAAGGTTTATCACCCAACCACAGGCAATATCGAAACTCGCCTTGTGACAGACCCATACTCTCTCAGTTTGTCAAAGAACTCAGCATACTCTCAAGTGATTGACCTGAATGATTCAACCTTGAAACCAGCGAACTGGGACAACTACCAACGACCAACCGTAGAGAAAGACGAAGACCACGTACTTTACGAATCACACCTACGTGACTTTAGTTTCAGCGATAAGCTCGGCACAGCTAGCCTAAATGGCAAGTACCTCGCTCTTACAGAAGCCGATCGTGAGTCGGTCAAACACCTACAAGCTCTCCAAGAAGCAGGTTTAACTACGCTGCATATCTTACCAGCATTTGATATCGCTACCGTCGATGAAGATGCCGCGAGCCGTGTTGATATCACCGACACCGTAGGAAAACTGTGTGATGTAAAACCGACAGCTACCTTATGTGGAAGCGAAGACGAAAACAAAGTCATCGAAGACGTACTCGATGGTTATGACCCTTCAACGGGTGACGCACAAGCATTAATGAATGACCTTCGTATGCTTGATAGCTTCAACTGGGGCTACGACCCATTCCATTACACAGTTCCTGAGGGAAGTTACGCGACCGATCCTAATGGTTCTCAGCGTATTCTCGAATTCCGTCAGATGGTCAAAGCTACGCACGACATGGATCTTAAGCTGATCATGGACGTGGTATACAACCACACCAATGCGTCTGGTGTGAACGATAAGTCGGTACTGGATAAGATTGTCCCTGGGTACTACCACCGTCTTAACGTCAACACTGGTGGCGTAGAAAACTCGACTTGTTGTGACAACACTGCGACCGAAAACCTGATGATGGGTAAATTGATGGTCGACTCACTTAAGGTGTGGGCTGACGACTACAAAGTGGATGGTTTCCGTTTTGACTTGATGGGCCACCAGCCAAAAGATGTAATGGTCGAAGCATTGGAAGAAGTGCGCAAAATCGACCCGAATACTCTGTTCTACGGGGAAGGCTGGGACTTTGGTGAAGTCGCCAACAACGCCCGCTTCGATCAAGCGAACCAAATCAACATGGCAGGTACAGAAATCGGTACCTTCTCAGACCGTTTGCGTGACGCCGTTCGTGGTGGTAGCCCATTCGATGGTGGTGTCGACTCAGAAGGGAACCACCCACTTCGCTTTAACCAAGGCTTTGGTAACGCAGCGATTGCCAACGAAGAAACCAAAGTTGATCAAGATTCGATCAATGGTCGTTTACATAACCAAGACCTTGTTCGTTTAGGTATGGCAGGTAACCTCGCAGAATACGTACTGATTGATTACAAAGGCGATACCAAACTGGGTAAAAACGTTGATTACAACGGCGCGCCAGCTGGTTACACCAAGATGCCTTCCGAGAACATCTCTTACGTTTCCAAACACGATAACCAAACACTTTGGGATAACAACGCTTACAAGATCGCCACTGGTACTAGCTCTGCAGAGCGTGCGCGTATGCAGTCTGTATCGCTTTCTACCGTGATGCTAGGCCAAGGCATACCATTCATCCATATGGGTTCTGAACTGCTACGATCTAAGTCTATGCAGCGCGATTCTTACGATTCTGGTGACTGGTACAACCGCGTCATGTTTGATGGGACGGACAACAACTGGAATGTTGGCTTACCTCGTGAAGATAAAGATGGTGCAAACTGGGATCTGATCAAAACAATCATTGCTGACAGCGCGGCTAAACCAGACTCAGACGACATTGAGCTAACTAAGCAGCAATTCCTAGAGCTATTAAAGATCCGTAGCTCAAGCGAACTGTTCCGCTTAGATACAGCTGACGAAGTTATGAAGCGTGTCGACTTCCGTAACGTTGGCGAAGATCAAGTCGAAGGCCTGATTGTCATGTCGATCGATGATGGCGTGTCTGCGGGCGACGATCTTGACCCTGCAAATGATGCGATTGTGGCAGTTGTAAACTCAACTAATAAATCTCAATCATTCAAAATCACAGGAGCAACCGGCTTTACACTTCATGACGTTCAACAAAACTCGGCTGACGACACAGTGAAAGGTGCAAGCTTCGCCGCTGAAACCTTCACAGTCCCTGCACTAACGACAGCTGTGTTTGTACAAGCACAAAACGGTGCTCAAGGCGCTGGTTTGCCGGTTGATAACTCAGACAAGGATGTATCTAGCATTCCTCCGTACGGCCAAACAACCGTCTACGTTAAAGGTGACATGAATGGATGGGGCGCAACGGATGCTTGGGCAATGAACTTTGTTGCTAATGGAGTGTACTCTGTAACTGGTTATTTGGAAGTGGGCGAAAATAACTTCAAGTTTGCCGATGCAGATTGGGCAACGCCTAATTTAGGTTGCGACTCTCTTGAACTTGCTGATGGATCAATCGACCTAGGTACTGATGGTAACTGCCAACTAAGCGTAACAGAAGCTGGTAGCTATACATTCACTCTGAATGCGATTCACGAGCTGGATGACGATGTAGATGGTCCAGTTGTTTCAGTAACCAAGAATTAAACTATAAAGCTTAGATTCTAATAAAAAGATAATAAAACCAGCGAAAGCTAGCCTTTGGGAGACGTCAGTCTCCCTTTTTTACAACTATTGAACCCAGCAGATTTAAGCAAATAATAAACAACTGCATCGCCCATTAAAATTCGGGGCATTTCCAACCATACTTTATAGCCCCTACATTCGATTACATGGCTGAAAACTTAGAACTAAAGGGAAAGGATATTCCTTAGAACCGTTAAAACCAAATCTTAACGATATATCATAGTAGGAATGCCGCTCTCCCTTAAGTGAACAGAATTAATCCTGGCAGCCTTTTTTGAAGGGTTACGCCCTACAATTACGATTAAAATACATTCAATTCTCGATGTAATATTCTATCAACAGCAAAACACCGCAGTTGTTTGCGGTGTCGTTAAATTTTGATTAGGAAAACTTCCATGAACCGTAAACATATCATCAAAACCATCCAAATGGGCATCGTGACTACAGCATTGATGGGCGGGATGGCTTTGGCTAATACCACTGATCTTGTAGAATCTACCGACGCTGCTCGCGCCCTGGCACATACTCCTAGCACTGCAACAACGCAACAAATACAAGCTGAAAATGCCGCGCACAAACAGGCACTGCAAACACTTGAAAGCAACGGTAATGTTGATCAATATATGGAAACGGATAAAGCAGGGGAAACGACTACTGGTCACGTATCAAAATGCGAAAATACAGAAGTCCCTTTAGGCGAGAAAGTTGCTGAACATTGCAAATAAAAAGCATATACATTAAAGCGGTATTCGATAGGGTTCCTTAGAAGATGCTAACCGATGCTTAACTTACAAGCATTGCACTTTTAAAGGAACCCTTTATCTATATTACTTGGCGTTGACGGCTCGCACAAAGGCTTCTTGTGCACCTTCTATACCAAGGGCTTTTGCTTCATCTAATAAGCTAAGTGCTTTGGGAATATTGTCTGCGTCTACTGCTGCTTGAATGGCATTATGGTAGTAAGTTTGTGTTTCTGGTTGAATAGTCTCAACCTTAGCTGCTGCCGCTGGTTTAGCGTTAGATTCACTGCTAGAGCCAAATGAGAAGAAGCCCACTCTATCAATAGTCACTTCAATCTTACCGACATTCGCGTTTGGAACGGGGATGTCTTCTACTTCTGGCAGGTAGTTACCGCGGCCTTCCGCATCTAAACGTGCAGGGTGAATGACATCAGTAAAACCACCAAGATCTTCTTGCTCTGTATAGATAACTAAGTAAACAGATTCAGCAGTTGTCGGTGGGTAAAAATCATTTTCTGCAACAAGACGGTTGCCCAAATGCAACCTAGGCTTCGCGTATTCGAAGCTCTCTTTGCCATAACGCTCTAACTCGCGACCGTTTTTATCGTAAATCACGGCATTCGGCACAAATGCTGTATCACCGATCATGCTGGTGATCTTAATAGAGTATTCACCGCGATCCGCTGGTAGCTCGATCGCTACTACAGGGCTGTTTATACCCTGATAGTTTAAAATTTGACTGTCTGGTGTTACATCGAAAATTGCCGAGCTTGGAAGCTTCATCGGGGCAAATTGAAGACCAGCAATAGAGTTAACTTGTTCAGCCTGTGCCACTTGCACTTGCTCGACTACTTGTGCAGATTGACAACCGGCCAACGCAACACAACCACTCAACATTAGAGCTTTAAAATACATAACCCTTCCTTCTTGTTATTTTTTTAAGAAATTTACTAACTTTAATTACCACAAAGAGAACTATTCACCTAGGGAACGATCAACTTAATCGTACATTCCTTAAAAAAATAGCCGACGCGAGCCGGCTATGAATTAGGACAGTTTAGGATTGGTTAAGCTAAGTGTTTACCACCAAGCTTCAGCTTGGATACCGAACACGTACTCAGTATCGTCGCCGTTGAATGCATCTTTGTTTTCAGTATCTAGGATGTAAGAACCGTAAACACGAATTTCAGGACGAGCCCAGAAGCTGTCACCCATAGCCCAAGCTTGAGCTACTGTGAATTTAGCGTTACCGAAGTCTTCGGTCGCTAGCCCCGTCAGTGGGTTGGTTTCGCCACCAATGATGCGCTCACCAGCGTTGTAACCAGCTTCGAAGATTGTACGCATAGTGTCGTTCCACTTGTACATTGGACGAACTACAACTGAGTATTGGTCGATATCGAAAGTTTTGTTTGTGTAGTTACCATCTTTATCAGCACCACCGATGTCGCTACCAGATAGGTATGCTAGTTGGTGACCCATTTCCCAAGATTCGCCTAGGTTCATTACACCCCAGTTGATCAAACGGAAACCAGATGCATCGTTGAATGCTTCAGTACCACGAGCGTAGTATGTACCTGAACCCCAGAAGTTAGCCGCCTGAACACCGTAACCGTTAGTACCGTATTGAAGGATAGTTTGGTGGAAACCGTTATCCATACCTTGGTGAATGATCGCAGAAGCTAGTAGGCCATCATCCGCTTCTTCACTCTTATCATCAGAGTCAGTTGCAAAGTTGTACGCTAATGCTAGCTCTAGAGATGCATCTTGCCATAGGCCAATGTTCGCTAGACGAGCATCAAAAATGTAACCTGTAGACTCGTCGTGGTCACCGTCTTGAATCAGCGCAACAGAAAGCTTCTGGTCACCAATAGATAAGTTTTCAATACCACCACCGGTACCTGACGTGTTTAGGAAGTAAAAGTCAGTGATGTGGATATCTTTACGTTGGTAGTATGTTTTACCAGCCCAAAGCGTTGCTTCTTTGTCTGAAGCGATCACGCCTTTAGCTTTAACAGCAAATTGTGCAACGTTGAAATCACCGTCTTCCCAACCATTAGAACCGTTGTTGCCTTGAGCAATCATAGATTCTACGCGCCACGTTTGCTCGCCAGTTTTTAGTTCTTCAGCTAGACCAAACTCGTAGTAGTTGTCATTTTCGTTACCTAGACGACCAATACCGTTTTTATTTACTGATACGTCGCCGTTACCGTTACCGCTAATACCAGTACCAGCACGCATGTAGCCATTAAAATCTACAGCGAACGCAGAGCCAGCAGCTAATGTAGTTGCCACTGCAACAGCAATCAAACTTACTTTTTTCATTCTTAACTCCATTAAGGACGATTTATTTTAGGTTTTTATATTTTTGCTCTCTTGCGGCAACCAAAGGCAGTAATGGTAGTCGTAAGATAGAGAGGTTTAGGGTTTCCCCTGATTCGTTTCAACGGGGTCAATATTAAGAGGGGATGACAAATTTGACTTCCTCCGCCCCTAAGTTAATTAAGGGGGACTAGAGGGGAGTAGAAAATATACAGAATGGTGTTTTAAAGAGGTAGATCACTTAATATAGGAGGAGTAGACAGCACACAGATCTAATTATTCAACATAAGTGAGATCTAGCTCAAATATATAATTTGAACTTCATCGATGAATTATTTTTTTTACCGTAATTAATCTGTGAAGTTGCTTGACCTTATTGTGACAAAGCTTTTTACTTATAGTTCACTGATGTTGATAAACGAACAAGAAATCAAGCAATGACTAGAACGCTCGCTCGCCCTTATCCGCTAGGCGCAACGCTAGGTAACACTGGCTGCAACTTCTCTATTTATTCTCCTGACTGTAAATCTCTTTCACTCGCTCTTTTTGACGAGAACGACGAATTCACCACTTATAAATTGGAAAATGAATACGCTGATATCAGATATGTCTTTATTGATGGTATTAAAGCGGGGCAAAAATACGGCTTCATTGCCGAAACGGACAATGGCCCTATCCTGCTTTCAGACCCGTATGCCAAAGCAATAAGCGAACCGCTCGATTACGTCACGCCATATACCAATGAAAAAAGCTTTGCTATGGCGAAATGTGTCGTTGTTGATGACACCTTCGATTGGCAAGATGTAGAAAAGCCACGCATTAGCCGCGAAGATACCGTTCTTTTTGAAACGCATGTAAAAGGTCTATCTCAACTGCACCCAGAAGTGGCTGCCAATACTAAAGGACGCTACTTAGGGTTAGTGAGCCCTGAAATGCTTGCGTTCTACAAACAGCAAAATATCAACTCTCTACAGCTTTTGCCCATTGCCGCATGCATGCATGAACCACACCTATTAGACATGGGTAAAGTGAACTATTGGGGTTACAACCCATACTTGTTTATGGTGCCTGACCCTCGCTACGCAGAGAAAGATGCCGTAAACGAGTTAAAGACTGCGATTCGCGAACTGCACCGCAATGGCATCGAAGTCATTCTAGACGTGGTGTACAACCACACAGCAGAAGGTGGGGAAGGCGGAACCACCTTCAACCTAAAAGCACTCGATAGCCGCTACTACATTAAACATGGCTGCCATTACGCGAACTTCACTGGCTGTGGAAACACCGTCGACCTTACCCACCAGCCAGCACTCAACCTAGTCATGGATACGCTTCGTTACTGGGTAAGCGAATTCCAAGTCGACGGCTTCCGTTTTGACTTGGCAGCGACACTGGGGCGCGAAGGTGACAACTACAACCCTGAGGCTGCTTTCTTTAAAGCCGTAGCTCAAGACCCTGTACTTAAAGAAACTAAGTTAATCGCAGAGCCGTGGGATATTGGTCCTAATGGTTATCAAGTGGGTAATTTCCCGCTTGGTTGGAATGAATGCAATGACAAGCTGAGAGACATCACACGTAGCTTCTGGCGCGGTGATCAGGGTTACCTAAAAGAGTTTGCTACACGCCTAATGGGCTCTCGTGATATCTACAGTGCAGCGCACTGGCCTTACAAACTCACCGTCAACTACATCACTTACCATGATGGCTTCACCATGCAGGACCTTGTCTCGTACAAGCACAAGCACAATGAAGAAAATGGTGAGAATAAC
This sequence comes from Vibrio sp. 10N.247.311.13, assembly GCF_041467595.1. Classification (NCBI taxonomy): domain Bacteria; kingdom Pseudomonadati; phylum Pseudomonadota; class Gammaproteobacteria; order Vibrionales; family Vibrionaceae; genus Vibrio; species Vibrio sp. 10N.247.311.13. Next base: position 29,696 of record NZ_JBFSUX010000018.1, read on the forward strand.
CGCGATGGGCATGGTGATAACCGTTCTGAAAACTACGGTGTTGAAGGTGAAACCGAAAACCTGTTAGTTATCGCAACACGTGAAAAGCAGAAACGCAACTTCATGGCGAGCCTGCTGTTTGCTTTTGGTATTCCTCATATTTTGACGGCCGATGTGTTATCTCATACTCAAAAAGGTAACAACAACGCTTACTGCCAAGATGGCGTGACCAGCTGGCTTAACTGGGAAGATTCAGAGCGCAAGACTTACTTCAAGACTTGGTTATCTGAAATGATCTCTGCTCGTCAGCAATACATGGTGCCGTTTATTAAGGCATTCAGTGGCGAAAAGCGTAACTCTAACCGCATCTTCTGGAGCCGTGTCGATGGCACACTTATGGAGCATGACGACTGGAACCGCTTAAGCTCAGTCGCTTTGCATTTAGGTATTGGTAAAGATGGCGACGAGTTAATTTATCTTATCAACCAAACCAATGCGCCAGCACGTTTCTCGTTACCGAATGACCGTGAACAAAACTGGGTAACCATCTGTGATACCAACTTGCGAAACGTTAAACCCGGTCATGCAGAAGGTGAAATGTTGTTGTCGCCAACTTCGATGGCAATTTTGCACTATTCGCCAGATCAGGCTGATTTGATTAAAGCAAAAGCTTAGTCAGCTTAATAAAACACCGAAAACCATAGAAGCCAGTTATATTTACAGCTGGCTTTTTTGTTAGCTGAATATCACAAAAATCATTCATCCATATGGAATCATTTGCATTGATGTGGTTAATGAAACTGTTTAGTATTGCCGTACTATAAAAATGAATCTATAACGTCTTTGGATATCATGGCTTTACCTAAAACATTAATTCGGCTTTTTAAACCATACATTATTTTATTAACTGGAGGGATGCTCTATCTTGCTATGACTCAGCTTGAAAAAGTAGAAACAGCAGCAACAGAACAATCATCATCAAACATTCGTATCGCAAGCTCTACCATTCGTTCCAACATCGAAGCCACATTCGGCAAACTCTATTTTTTAGAAACCAGTCTAGGCTTGCCTAAAACGGCTCCAATCGGTGATAAAAAATTCAGAGAATTGAGTGATAATATTCTAAGAAGAACACCAAATTTCTCCGATATCGTTCGATACCAACCTAACTCCCAACATTATGTCTCCACTCGTGGCCTTCCTCTTTCCAATGAACAAATCGCCACAATACAATGGCATTCAATAGACGGTGTTGTAGAAGATTTTTACATCTCTTCCGTTTACCAAAAAGCCGATGGACGATGGGTTTTCGCCGTTAAACACACTGCAGAAAAGCTCAACGAAGAAATATGGATTGAGTTTGATTTAATGCATACCACGCAAGGTTTAAGAGATTTAAAAACGCTTAATAATGGCTATGTATTTGTTGTAGACAGAGCAACAGAGCGACTGGTATTCCACCCGGATCCACAGCGTATCGGTTCTAAATCCATCAGCTTCCATGCAGGGATCAGCCACCAACTCTCACAAGGTGAAACCGTTGGTAAGCACGAATATTACTATCAAGATAACTTCAAAATATCGGTATTTGACGCAGACAACAGCTTAAATTGGGTGTTCATTGCGGGCACTGACCGCCATGACATCTTAACCAGCTCACATCAATTTACGTTGACGGGCTTAGTACTGGGCTCACTCCTGCTATTGTGGATTGGTGCCAACTATCTGGCTTATCGTTTGAACGTGTCCTTGTCGCAACTGAATAAAGTCGATGACCTTGTAAGCTTTAAGCGAGAGTTAAAATCCATACTGGATAGTTTCACCTACCAAAAAGGCATTCAATTCTGTCTCTATCAGCTTGAGAACCACGCATTCAGTACCATCGACTATCACGGAAACAAATCCACGGTACATTGTGACAAAGCCCTTGCAGAGCGATTTACACCGGACACTATGGCTTACCGAAGTGGTAAGTACGCCGATCCACTGGCGTGTAAACTCAAAATACACCAACGTCATTACTGTATTCCTTTGCACTCTCGTCAGCAGTTGATCGCAGTGTTGTACGTAAACGTAAACTTACCGATCAGCCAGAGTATTCTACGAATGATCCGTGATTACACTGAAGTCTCTTTGTCTAACTTACTGCTTCAACATCAATTGAGCAGCAAAGATCTGATGACGCAGTTAGACAATAAGAGCAGTTTCAGCATCGCCATCGAAAACTACGTGAGCGAGCCCGATACCTATGTCGCTCTGCTTGATATCGATAACTTCGACCACGTAAACCGAGCCTACGGTGAAGCGGTTGGCGACAAGATGATCAAGCTGACTGCAGAATCGATACGCAGTTACTTCCCCAAGCCAAAGGGACTTTGCTTGGCTCGTGTTGGAGGAAAGGAGTTCGCAGTATTATTCAAAGCCAATGATGTGAAAGATGCCAAATTCCAGCTAGATCAGTGCAGAGTCGCAATCGCGGAGAAAACCATCGTCACTCCAGATATCACCTTATCGCTAGGGGTTAGCGTGGGATACTCGCGAATAGAGGGTGAAACAGACTCAGCTTTAGCGCTGGCGGAACAAGCGAAACTTATCGCGCAACAACTTGGTAAGAACCGAGTGGAAGGCCATATCAGAGCCGTTGCCAAAGCATCGTAAACCTATACTTACATTTCTGTAGCCACTACAAAGCACCTAGGATTCACACCCTAGGTGCTTTTGTTTTTCTAGAAAGTCATTACAATGCGCCTTCGATAAGACAACATCCCTTTTCTAACGACACGAGCCTTATGAAGCTAAGTAACCGACTGCAAACTCTCCATTCCCTTGTCAGCAATGACTACCAACATATTTGGGACTGTTGTTGTGATCACGGCTTCTTGGGTGTTCAACTGTTGTCGGATAACAAAGCACCTCAGCTTCACTTTGTCGATATTGTCCCGTCTCTTATGAGCGATTTGGAAAGCAAACTTACGCGTTACTTTCCGCAAGGTGCAATAGCAGAACAGAAAGTGACTAGCCAATGGCAAGTCTACTGTATGGATGTCGCAGCTATCCCGCTTGAGAAACATACTGGCAAACACCTGGTGATTATTGCGGGCGTCGGTGGCGATCTTACTCAAAAGCTCGTCGATGATATTCATCGTCAACACCCAGACAAAGCGATCGATTTCTTGCTTTGTCCGGTGCATCAGCAATTCGAGTTGAGAAGCCATTTAAAGGCGATCCATTTTGGTCTTATTGATGAAGTGTTGATTGAAGAGAACCGTCGTTACTACGAGATTTTATTGGTGAGTAATAGTCGCGGTGATTCAGAAAAGAGCCAAACCGTTAGCGAGATATCAAACGTCGGTGACAAGATCTGGACACCAAGTTGTGATGAACAAGTGAAGGTATCACAGCAATACAAAGCCAAAACATTGCAGCACTACTTACGTATCCATCAAGGACAAGAGAAGCAAGGCAAACCTAGCCAAGTAAAGCATATTATTGATGCTTACCAGGCGGTTAAGCCATAGTAAGTACTAACTTAATGGTTTGAATATTAAGAAAGTCAAATTAATAAGAAAGCCGATAGTTCAATGAGCTATCGGCTTTATTAATGCTATCGATTCAGTTTTAGCTTACTGTTCTTGTTTCTTATAAGCCACATCAGGCTCGTCAACTGTCTCTACCTCAGAAGGCTTATCAACCCCATAAACCGTATCAAGGTAGACGTCTTTCTCTTTCCACGTGCTGTTCAACCAATTGTGGAAGCGACGTTTAAAAGCCTTATCTTCAAAGTAATTACCGTTCACGTTCTCATCCATTGGATGCAATTTAATACGCACAACGACCTTAGTCATTTTGCCCTTCAGCATATCTTCAAACGGAGAGGTTTGGTTTTCAGGGTAAGCTAAGGTCACATCCACGATGCCATCCAAAATTGGGCCCATTGCAGATAAAGCAAATGCCACGCCCCCAGTTTTCGGCTTCAATAAGTGGCGATAAGGGGTCTTTGCTGACGCCAGTTTCTCGTGGTTTGCACGAGTCCCTTCAACAAAATTAACCAATGTTGTCGGTGCTAATTTGAACTTAGTACACGCTTTATTGATTGCATTAAAATCATCATTACGGCGTTCTGGGTTGCGTAATAGGAACTCACGAGAGTGGCGTCTCATGAATGGCATATCTAAGCCCCAGCAGGCCAAGCCAACAAATGGTACGTACAACAATTCATGTTTCAAGAAGTACTTCGTCATCGGCATTTTGTCTTTTAGGATTGAAGACAAAATCACAATATCTGCCCAGCTTAGGTGGTTAGACATCATCAAATACCACTGCTTGGTCGAAATATCTTCCCCCCCTTCCACTTGCCATTCGATATCGTTATTGGCGTTCAACATCCATAAATTAAGAGAAGCCCAACACCAGAATGTGAAGTTAGCTAAGCGAGTGCATGATTTTTGAACGACAGAAATTGGCAAAATAAGTTTGATTAGGGCAAACAGGCTCACAGCCAATGCGGTGAATGCAGTATTAATGGTCACGAACAATACGTTCAAGGCCATACGAAGATTATCAAGCATAAAACACAGTTATATTGAGAACGAAAGCCGCCATTATACGCATCTATAAATTATTCTCTTCAGTAATTGATTGAATATCCTAGGGGTCAAACCACTCAACCTATGTTAACGATGTTCAACCAGCTAAAGTCTATTAAAACGAAACCAAAAACACATGTACGAGTCATTTGGACTCAAATAGTATATTGTCTTTTTGATAACATTCGACCCAATAATTAACCTCCAATCAGTATTGATAAGCATTCTCATTATTGGCGTGGTACATGCAACTCTAAAGTGTAAATAGTTGAGTATCCTTAATGAGATAACTTCTCTTCTTAAAGGTGGATGATATGACAGATATTCCTCATGGTTTAGTTACAGGCAAAGTCCTAAACAAAACAGAATGGACAGATCAATTGTTCTCACTCCAGGTTAGTGCACCTGTCTCTTCTTATCAGGCAGGTCAGTTTACTAAGCTTGGCTTGCTCAATAACGAAGGTGAGTTTGTGAGACGCGCTTATTCTATGGTGAATGCACCAGAGCATGAGCAAGGACATCAGCATCTAGAGTTTTTGATTATTAAGGATCAGAACGGTCAGCTCTCGCCTCAACTTCACGAATTGCAAGCTGGTGATGACATCTTTGTCGGGAAAGACCCAAGTGGCTTTATGACATTAGATGAGATCCCAGAGATCGCCGACGATCTATGGATGCTTTCAACCGGAACCGCGGTAGGCCCATTTATCTCAATACTTGAGAGCATGCAGATACAGCAAAATGAGTTGGCTTCAGACAAAGCCTCTTCATTCAAGAATCTGGTTCTAGTGCATGCTGTAAGAACAGAGCAAGACCTGACTTATCGAGATCGTATCACTCAACTCGTTAATCACTTTCAAGGGAGACTTAAATATGTGCCAATTATTTCTAGAGAATCAGTTACCGGAACTTTGCGCGGACGAATCCCAAATTTGTTACTTGGAGGCGACCTCGAGCAAGCCGCGTCTGTCGCTTTCAATCAAACCCGCAGTTTTTTCTACCTTTGCGGCAATCCGCAAATGGTTCGTGACACAAGCGAAGCGCTAACTAGCTTAGGTTTCGAAAAGCACTTACGCAGAAAACCCGGTCAATTCAGCAGTGAGAACTACTGGTAAATAACAACCGCCACTCGTTAGACAGAAGCACAACTTTCAAAGAACAGTTAGAGAAGAGGTTTTATATGAGTCATTTACGTATTCCGTCACACTGGAAAATTCAACGTTCCACACCCGAAAGTAATATTCATTCAATATTGATGAACTTATAAGCAAGCAACTTCGTAATGTGATTTTTAATGTTCAATAAGTGAAGACAAAAGATCAAATAACCATAGCAATTACAATGACTAATGGTGATAGACAAGAGAAAAAAACTCTAGCACACTGAATAGAGTTATTAGTTTTAATCCCGTTTCAGAGAATGAATTAGTGGGTTATTTATATTTTAGGTAAGAGAGGAAGCCATGCTCAACATTGCTTTTTTTAGCTCAAAATCATACGACGAAAAATCATTCGAACTGGCAAAAGGCGAACTCAACGCTGAGTTTCATTTTCACGATTTTCGACTCACCACAACAACAGCAAAAATGGCGCACGACAACGAAGTGGTTTGTGCGTTTGTAAACGATGACCTATCGCGAGACGCGTTAGAGATTCTTGCTCAAGGCGGCACCAAGTTAATCGCGATGCGCTGTGCGGGCTTTGACAAGGTCGACCTAGACGCAGCCAAAGAGTTTGGCTTGCAAGTGGTACGCGTTCCTGCTTATTCACCAGAGTCAGTAGCAGAGCACACGGTTGGCATGATGATGTGTTTGAACCGTAAACTACACAAGGCATACCAACGCACTCGTGATGCGAACTTCTCTCTTGAGGGGTTAGTTGGCTTTAACTTCCACGGTAAAACGGTCGGTGTGATTGGCTCGGGTAAGATTGGCCTAGCGACGATGCGAATTCTGAAGGGTTTAGGCATGAATATCCTATGCTATGACCCATATCCAAACCCGTTAGCTGTTGAGTTAGGCGCTAAATACGTTGAACTCGACGAACTTTACCAAGAGTCTGATGTGATTTCTCTGCACTGTCCGATGAGTAAAGAGAACTACCACTTATTGGATGCAACGGCATTTGAGAAGATGAAAGATGGCGTGATGATCGTCAACACCAGCCGTGGTGAACTGCTGGATTCAACCGCAGCGATTGAAGCGCTCAAACAAAGCAAAATCGGCGCGCTTGGTCTTGATGTTTACGACAACGAGAAAGAGCTGTTCTTCCAAGACAAATCTAACGATGTGATTGTCGATGACGTATTCCGTCGCCTATCTGCTTGTCACAATGTATTGTTCACAGGTCACCAAGCTTTCTTGACCAAAGATGCTCTGTTCAACATCGCCAATACAACGCTCACCAGTGTTGATGCCTTCTTTGCTGGCAACACCAGCGGTAACGAACTCGTTTAATCGCTAATTGAGTTAATAGCAGACTGAGTTAAAAACAAACTAGGTCTACAAATACAAAGCCACGCTATTCTGAAGTGAACAGCGTGGCTTTGTCGTTTATCCAGTATCCTAAAAACGTTCCTAGACGCAGAAATGACAATCTTCGGTGTCTAAACCATACACGCCTTTTCGAATGGCAAGGTGCTCTTCACCCGCTTTAATGCCCATCTCATAACCTGCATTAAGAGTACTTTGATCCATAGTTAAACGCTTTACTGCGAACGCTTCTGGCGGCGCTATCACTTTAATGGTCGCATCTTTGGGTGGGTTACGAATGAACTCCAGAGATTGATTGTAGTTGTCGGCACGCACCGCCATCGACTCAGCAATATTTGGGAATTTCTTTAATAGTTTCTTCAGCATCCATTGGTGCTTTTGAGGCTTCATTCGGTAACTTAAAGGATGAGAAAGAATCACCGTAATGTCTCGCGCACCACGACGGTATGCTTCACGCACCGGAATCGAATCCGCGACACCACCATCGGTATAACAGCCACCAGAGAAACACGGTGTTTCGCGGTAAGCGATAGGTAAAGCGGTGGTCGCTTCCACCACGTTAGAAAGGTTTTCTGGCTTAATATGGTAGTAGTCTGCACTGCCCGTATCGACATTTGTGACAGCAGCAATGAGTGGGATACTTGAAAACAGCTCACCACAATCGAGCGGATAACGTTGATTGGATTCGTTCCATAACCATTTAACGTCTACCAAGTTGCCGCCCTTGGCAAAGCGAGCAGGGTTAAAGAAGGTCTTATCGGTCGCCATCGTGGTGATCACATCATAACTGCGTTTTGGTGCATGAGATAAGTAGCCAACCAGATTCGACACACCTGCAGATACGCCGATGGCAAAGTCATAAGGACGGAAATCGTCTTGCATAAAGGCGTCTAAAACTCCGGCAGCAAAAATGCCTCTCATTGCTCCACCTTCAACGATTAATGCGCTCTTATTCATCTCAAACTCTTCTACTTTATAAACTGATAGTCGTAGAATAATCCCATCACTCTTACAAAGATAATGGGATAGATTTATCAATTCGATAGGTAAAAACTATCAATGTGGATTATTAAATTTTTCAATGATTTAGGGTTGCTTAATAAACAGCGAGATCAAAAAAGGCCGTTGAGTGATTCACTCAACGGCCTTTCAATTAACGAATCAAGATGATTGATTACGACTTAAATTCGCTCACATCGATTTCAAGCAGTTTACCAATGCCTTCACCGTATGCAGGGTCAGCTTTGTAACAGTGTCTTAGGTGACGCAATTGAATCTCTTTTGGCACGCCGCCTAGGTTGCGAGCAGTGTTATCAAAAAGAATCGCTTGCTTCTCTGGTGTCATTAGGCGGAACAAGTCACCCGGTTGCGAGAAGTAATCTTCATCTTCGCGGTGATCCCAGTGTGCTGCTGCGCCATCTAGGTTCAGTGCTGGTTCAGCGAAATCTGGCTGCTCTGCCCACTGACCTTCGTTGTTTGGCTCATAACCTAGTGTGCCACCGAAGTTACCATCGACACGCATCGCGCCATCACGGTGGTAGCTGTGTACTGGGCAACGAGGAGCATTCACTGGAATGTGCTGATGGTTAACACCCAAACGGTAACGTTGTGCATCGCCGTAAGCAAACAGACGGCCTTGTAGCATCTTGTCTGGCGAGAAGCTGATACCTGGAACCACGTTCGCCGGGTTGAATGCTGACTGCTCAACTTCAGCGAAGAAGTTTTGTGGGTTACGGTTTAGCTCAAATTCGCCCACTTCAATTAATGGGTAATCAGCGTGAGGCCAAATCTTAGTTAAGTCGAATGGGTTGTAAGGAACCGTTGCCGCATCAGCTTCTGGCATAATTTGAACTTTCAACGTCCATTTCGGGAAATCTTGGTTATCGATGCTGTCTAGCAAATCGCGTTGGTGGCTTTCACGATCATCACCGATCACTTGTGCCGCTTCTTCGTCAGACAAGTTCTTAATACCTTGCTGAGATTTGAAGTGGAATTTAACCCAGAAACGTTCGTTGTCAGCATTGATGAAGCTGAACGTGTGACTGCCGAAACCATGCATGTGGCGGTAAGTCGCAGGGATACCGCGATCACTCATCACGATAGTAATTTGGTGAAGTGCTTCAGGTAAAGAAGTCCAGAAATCCCAGTTGTTCTTCGCGCTGCGCATGTTAGTGCGAGGGTCACGTTTAACGGCGTGGTTTAAGTCTGGGAACTTAAGAGGATCACGAAGGAAGAATACTGGCGTGTTGTTACCCACCATATCCCAGTTGCCTTCTTCAGTATAAAACTTCAACGCGAAACCGCGAATATCACGCTCCGCGTCCGCTGCGCCACGTTCGCCCGCTACCGTTGTAAATCGTGCAAACAGATCCGTCTTTTTACCGATTTCAGAGAATAGTTTAGCTTTGGTGTATTGAGTAATATCGTGAGTCACAGTGAAAGTGCCGTAAGCCCCTGAACCTTTCGCGTGCATACGACGCTCTGGAATCACCTCACGATCAAAATGCGCCATTTTTTCTAAAAACCAAACATCTTGAAGAAGTTGAGGACCGCGTTTACCCGCAGTTTGGACATTCTGGTTATGAGCAACAGGACAACCCGCAGCTGTAGTTAATTTTTTACTCATCATCTATTCCTTATTACCTTTTAGATGCACCATCTTTGTTGCATCTTTACTTCTGAATGGTGGCTATTCATCACACAAAACCACGCAGTAATTAAGGATATAGAATACGCCTGGGCTAAAGTAAAATATAATCGTTTGTATTTATCGTTATCATGGATAAAACCTATCAAATTAATGATCTAAATCATAATCATTCAATATTGACAATAATATTTACAATATAATAATCATGAACTTACAACACGCAGAAAACCAAAGCTAGGCGCAGCCTACCTCGTAGAAGCCACTATTTTTGAGATATTTTGTGACCTAACCGTAAAGTCGCTGCGATATTTCTTGCCGTTCTTGTTAAGTTAAGCTCCGCCTCTTGTAATACTTTTTCTAAAGTTTGTGGCGATCTTACAGTTCCAAACAAGCTGCTCATTTCGCCGTAAAGCACTTCTACTTCGGTGCCTAAAGATCCGGCAATTCCTATGGTTGGAATGCCCTGTAAGCTCGCACGTTTGGCAATGCCATAAGGTGTTTTTCCTTGCAGAGTTTGATTGTCCATTTGCCCTTCACCGGTAATCACAAGATCTGCGCCTTTCAATACTTCATCGGCTTGCAAAACATCAAGCACCATCTCAATACCCGGTTTAATCTGCATGTTAAACAACAAACCAAGCCCCATTGGAGCACCACCAGCCGCGCCATAACCAGTACGCTTGTGAACGGGATCATCCCCACGAACACAACCTTGCGATTCAACTACTTGATTGAGCAAAATTCTCAAGCGCCTTATCAAGCATCACAACTTGTTCTGGGCTTGCGCCTTTTTGTGGGCCGAATATATGGCTAGCACCGTTATCACCACACAACGGATTATCGACATCGCACGCCACAATTAACTCGATATCAGCATAGCGTGAATCTAAACCAGTAAGATCAATCGATGATAAATCAGCTAGTGCAACGCCACCTCGGTTAAGCTCTTGCCCTGCATTATCTAACAGTGTCCCACCTAATGCTTGAACAATACCTGCACCGCCATCATTAGTTGCACTGCCACCCAATCCAAGAATAATCGTTTGAGCGCCCTGCTCTATCGCCTCCAAAATCAATTGCCCCGTTCCGAATGAAGAAGCAATCAATGGATCACGCTGCTCTGGTTTCAACAAGTCCAAACCCGATGCAGCAGCAATTTCAACCAGTGCCGTTTTGTTCGGGTTGCTATTGGATGACTCAAGCATCGCCCATTCAGCATTAACTTGTTGCCCTAACGGCCCTTCGACTTGCCTATGTCGCTTTTCACCAACAAGCCCTTGGAGCAATACATCCACAGTCCCTTCACCACCATCAGCCAAAGGCAATGTTACGTATTCAGCGTCTGGGAAGATTTCACGAAAGCCCTTTTCAATACACGCCGCCACAGATACAGCCGATAGAGATTCTTTAAACGAGTCTGGTGCAATAGCAATTTTCATACTGAGAGATCCAAAAGATTAGTAATTTTGATGAGTGCCCGATCCAAAAATGCCCCTATTGAAGATCAGCAAGCTAATCACTTAATAGGGGCAGTATATAAAGGTAAGTAGTATTAGTTAGTAACGGCTGTCTTTACTTGTGATTTCTCTTTGCTTTTTAGCCACACGAATACAGCACCTAGAACCGCAATTGGAATCAGTGGGTCGATCAACGTACCGCCTTTACCAAACACTAAGTTTAGAATCATGATGATGCTTGCACCAATCGCCCATGCGATAGTTGAAGACACAGACCAGATCTTAATTTGGTCAGCAAGTTCAGTAATACCTAACGTACGGTTGATGATGTGGAAGTATGAATCGTTCAAATGAGAGAAGCCAACCGGACCTACCGCACATGCAAGTGCTACGAATACTGGGTCTAGACCTAACGTTTCAACCAATGGCAGCGTCATCGTTGCTGCAACCATCATTGATGCCGTTGCTGAACCTTGGATTAGACGAAGCATTGAAGCAATTGCTAGTGGTACAAGTAGTGGTGGAATACCGCTGCTCGCGATAGCTTCGGCTACTTGAGGGCCAGCACCTGATGCTTTAAGTACTGCACCCATTGCGCCACCACAGCCAGTTACCACAAGAATTAGACCTGTAGTAGACAGAGCATCATCCATAGAGCTAACCATGTCTTTGCGCTCAATATGACGAGTAAGACCGTATAGCGCCATAAGAACACCGATACCAACAGCAACCACTGGGTTACCAATCAACGAAATAACGTTGTGCATTGCAGTGTCACCTTGACCAACAAGCGTGTTGATTAGGATGAATGCGATTGGCAGCAGAATTGGACCGAATGATAAAAAGTTACTTGGTAGCTCTCTGTCATCTGTTTCTTTTACTTTCTCAAGGTTTGCCCAATCAGCTTGGTTAGTAATCCATGTCTCACCGTTTGGTACGCGGTAGTACTCGTTACCTACTCGGCGAATATAAATCATAGAAAGAAGCATCATAGGGATAGAAACCATCAAACCCCATAACATGTATTCACCTAGATCTACACCCAGAATTCCAGCCACAGCAACTGGACCCGGTGTTGGTGGCACAAGTGCGTGAGTGATAAGCAAGCCAAGCGCTAGAGTTACACCAAGGCCAACCGCTGACTTACCCGTATCACGTGAAATTGCGCGAACAAGAGAATGCAAAATGATGTACGCAGAGTCACAGAAAACTGGGATAGCGACAAGTACACCTGTAAAACCTAGTGCTAAGTCTTCACGACCTTTACCACACAGCTTTACAAACGTTTTTGCCATTCTAACAGCCGCACCAGAACGCTCGAAACACGCGCCCATGATAACGCCGAACGCGATAATCAAACCAATACCACCAAGCACGCCACCAAAGCCGGCTTTAATTGCGTTGATCAGCTCTGTTGGTGCCATACCAGCGAATAGCCCCATGATGATACTTGCAATAATCATCGCAAGCGCCACTGGGATTCTTGTTTTAATGATCATGCCCATCATGGCTAAAATGCCAATTACGATGCCTATCAGTGCTCCATCCATTTTTATATTCCTTTTGTCTCTTTCTTCATTTTTAGAAAATTTGTAGGGTGGTGCATATGGGTGATACCGGGTCACCCATTGCACTTTATCGTTATGTGTTGGCTTACCTGTAAGCCGTGTTATCTAAATCAGTTTTTACTTTTATGATTCGTTACATATAAACGCCATTCACACCGCGCTATAAATAACTTTTTACCCAGCTAAGCCCCTCTTCTGTCGTGCTTCTTGGGTTATATTCACAGCCAATCCAACCTTGGTAACCTGAATCATCCAAAACACTAAATAAATGTGGGTAGTTCAGTTCGCCTTCCGATGGTTCATGCCTCTCTGGTACAGAAGCAATTTGGATATGACCGGTATAAGCAGCAACTTCACGAATCAAAGTACTTAAATCACCATCCATGATTTGCGCGTGATAAAGGTCGAGTTGAAGTTTCACATTTGGTCTATCGACCAACTTAATCAGTTCGACAGCTTCACGTTGATGCGCCACAAAATAGTTCGGAACATCACGGCTATTAAGAGGTTCAATCATCAATTCGATGCCTTGCTCAGCAAACTTATCAGCCGCAAAACGAATGTTTGAGATGAAGGTTTCAACGTGTTGTTGCTTAGTAAAGTTCTCATTCAATATGCCGGACATTGCATGGACTTTTTTACAGCCCAGAGCTTTCGCGTACATAAGCGCCGTATCAACACTAGCTTTAAATTCCTCTTCACGATCTGGAATAGCGGCAAAACCACGCTCACCCGCATCCCAATTACCTGGAGGCATGTTAAAAAGCGCCTGCTCAAAACCAAATCTCTGCATTTTTGCTGCAAGCTCTTCGGCCTCAAATGCATAAGGGAATAGGTATTCAACAGCTTTGAAACCGGCTTGGTGTGCTTTTTCAAAACGCTCTAGAAATGGTACTTCTGTGAATAACATCGTTAAGTTTGCTGCGAACTTAGCCATTATTTGCCTCTCCCTTTTAAATCCATCACTTCTTCGTCCGTTAGGTAACGGATATCATTCCCTTTCAATAAGAATGCTAATTTGGCGGTCTCTTCTAGCTCTTCAGCGTTATCAACGGCATCAACAAAGTCAGTGCCTGTTACTACTGGGCCGTGGTTTGCTAACAAAAATGCTCGATAATCACCTGCTCGTTTTGCCAACTCTTCAGCGATTTGTGGGTCACCCGGACGTAGGTAAGGAATCACTGGTAACTCACCAATTCGCATCACGAAATACGGTGTGAAAGCCTTAATCGCGTTATTACGATCCAACCCTTCAAGGCAAGACAACGCGGTAAGGTAAGTAGAATGCAAATGAACAATCGCATTGCATTCTGCATTATTTCTATAAATCGCTAAGTGGAATGCCGCTTCTTTAGAAGGCTTCTTACCTGAGATGTGGTTGCCATCGATATCAACAACCGACAATTCCTCAGCGACAAGGCGACCAAATGAAGAGCCTGTTGGTGTTGCTAGAAAATGCCCATTAGGTAATTTGATAGACAGGTTACCTGCACCACCAGTGGCGTAACCTCGTTCGAACATTGAACGAGCGAGCGTGACCATTTGCTCTCTTAACTGCTGCTCGTTCATCAAAACTTTACTCATTTGAATCTCGCTTATGAAAAGAATGATTGAGCTTTAGCGAAGAAGTTTTTATCACCAAAATTGCCCGATTTTAGCGCTAGTGATAGCTCACCTTCGACCGATTTAACCCAAGGCACACCTGGTGCGATTTGAGGGCCAATATGAAAACCTTTCACGGCTAGACTTTGCGTCACTACGCCTGATGTTTCACCACCAGCAACAATGAAGTTTTTCACACCATGTTGGTGCAGTTTGATAGCGAGTTGACTAAAAAACTGTTCAACGGCGTGGCTTGAAGCTTGTGCGCCGTACTCTTCTTGAATGGCTTTCAGTGCGGCGGCATCTGCGGTTGCATAAACCAAAGGAGCAAACTCGCCTTGGTTATTGGTCATCACCCAATCGAACACATCATTGGCGTATTGATCATTGGTTAAGCAAGCCTTCACATCGATAGCAAAGTGAGGAGCAAGCTGCTTGTATACCGCAACTTGTTGGTTAGTCATCACTGAACAAGAACCAGAGAACACAACGGTTGGTGCTTTGACTGGGCTACCGGCATGTTTTGCATCACTTTGGTCAGCAAGATGTCCTGTCCAATTTTTAGCGATACCAGCAGCTAGGCCTGAGCCACCTGTGATTAGCTTCAGAGATTTAGCCGCTTGACCTAACGTCACCAAGTGCTCTGCATTAAATGCGTCTACCACGGCGTAGCGACTACCTTGAGCTTTGAGTTCGTTAAAACGAGCGGTAACCGCATCAGCGCCCTGTTCAATCGTTTGAAAGTTAACTAAACCGGAAACACCTTCTGATTGTGCGTCCATCATTCGAACCACACTTGAATCCGTCATTGGTGTAACAGGGTGATTACGCATACCTGAATCACTGAGCAACTCACCAAAAACAAACAAGTGACCGTTGTAAACCGTGCGACCATTTACTGGCAATGCAGGGCAAACCATAGTGAAAGATTCTCCAAGTTCCGCCAAAAGTGCATCTGTTACGGGACCAATATTGCCCTCAGCGGTACTGTCGAACGTTGAGCAGTATTTAAAGTAAAACTGTTGGCAACCTTGAGATTGAAGCCATTTAAGCGCAGTAACCGAATCCGTCACCGCTTGGTCAACTGGGCAAGAGCGAGATTTAAGGCTGATCACCACAGCATCTGCTGATGTGTCAAACTCTCCCGTTGGAATCCCATTCAGTTGAACAGTGCGCATACCGTTTTCAACCAAGAAACCAGCAATGTCTGTTGCACCTGTAAAGTCGTCTGCAATAACACCTAATAACATGATTATTTCTCCGCCTTTGACGTGTTTACACCCGGCAGGTCAATACCTTGGAAGACTTTTATCACTGCACTGTCGTCTTCTTGACCAAATCCAGCATTACTCGCGCTAACGAACATGTTCAGTGCAGCACTTGATAATGGGAGTGGGAATTTCAGGTTTTGAGCGGTATCTGATACCAAGTTCAAATCCTTCACAAAGATATCAACCATAGATTTTGGAGAGTAATCACCATCGACTACGTGCTTCATGCGGTTCTCGAACATCCAAGAGTTGCCCGCTGCATTCGTAACAACGTCGTACATCAAATCAAGCGGAATGTTTGCGCGTGCGGCTAGTGCCATCGCTTCAGCGCCCGCAGCAATATGAACACCTGCTAGTAACTGGTGGATAATCTTAACGGTCGCACCAAGGCCAATGGTCTCGCCGATGTTGTAGACTTTAGCTGCAGTTGCATCAAGTACCGGAGCCAGTGCTTCAAATGTGGTCACCGCACCTGAAGCCATAATCGTCATTTCACCCGCTTCTGCTTTTACTGCACCGCCGGACACTGGCGCATCCAGCATCACAAGATCATGTTCAGCAAGCTGAGCTTCGATTTGTTTCGCGTCTTCTGCTGAGATCGTTGCCGAGACCATAACTGGCGTGTTAGGTCTCAGTGCCGCCGCAAGACCAGTCTTAAACAGTACCGTGTTAACTTGAGCTGCATTCACAACCAATACCAAAACTGAATCAAGTTTGTCGGCAAACTCAACCGCGCTTGTAGAGACCGCTTTTGCGCCATATTCACCCAAGTTTTCAAGCGCTTGCGGATTCAAATCGAAACCATATACATCAAGGCCTGCACGCACGCATGACTTCGCTGCGCCCATGCCCATAGAACCTAAACCGATAACACCAACAGATTGAACTTCTTTCATAGCAAGATGCCTTTCACGTAATTATTGAATTCTAGATTTGTTAATTCTTGTTTATGTTTGTGATTATATGTGAAGCAATCGAATGCGACTTAGTGACAAGTCACACATTTAACAAAAGTTAACATTAATGAGTAATTTAACCCTTTAGAGGCATTAGATAAGGGTAATTTCGGCAGCAATCACAGTTCTAATTGCTATTTCACAACAGATATTCACAGATATTCACAAAACAACCAAAGATTGATAGGATGATGAAAAATAAGAACATAGAAGAAGAATCATGATTCCAGCGGAACGTCAGAGAACCATTTTGTCACTATTATCACACCAAGAAGTGATCAGTATTTCTGAGCTTGTTGAGCACTTAGAGGTGTCTCATATGACTATTCGTCGAGATATCGTAAAGCTAGAGACATCAGGGAAAGTGATTTCAGTTTCGGGTGGCGTTCAGCTGACTAAAGCACTTCACAGCGAATTGTCACACGACATCAAGGTAGAACAGCAAGCAAGCGAAAAAGCTCAAATAGGTCAACTAGCTGCTCAATTGGTTCCTGAGTATTCGACTATCTACTTAGACGCTGGAACAACCTCTTTGGAGATCGCTCACCAACTTGCAGGGCGAGATGATCTGCTTATCATCACCAATGACTTCGCGATTGCCGCATACCTAATGAACAGCACACAATCTGAGATTTACCATACTGGTGGCAAGATTGACCGTGAAAATCAATCGAGTATTGGGGGAAAAGTAGCTGAGTTCTTGGCAGGGATGAATATTGATATTGCGTTTATCTCTTCTTCATCTTGGAATCTAAAAGGGCTCTCGACACCTTGTGAAAATAAGGTATTAGTCAAACAAGCCATTGTTCAAGCAGCTCATTCAAACTATCTGATTTCAGACTCAACCAAATACGGACGTATCGCTACTTTCCACGCCTTAGATTTAAGTGCGCTTGATGGCGTGATCACCGACATTGATCTTTCGAGTAGTGTGATTGATGAGCTTCAAGACAAAGGCATCAAGGTCATTAATTCGTAACGGATCCCTCATCAAATTTCAGGCTCACCAACCAAACATTCAGAACCTGAATACCACCACTCCAAAATCATCTGTTTATCTACTCGATAAAAATAATTCTTACAATTAAGCGTTTATATTCATTAATAATATTGGCGGCGGGCGGCATAATAGCCGCGAATCCTTCTAACGAGTTTGGTTATGTTCTACAAGCGTCTTTTGGTATTGGCTTTACCGCTTACTTTTGTGTTTCCCATCCATGCTGAAACGTTTGGTGAGCGAATGGCGCGCATCGAACAAGAGAATGTACTGGCGAAAACCATGAGTGAAGAACAAGTTGAATTGATACAAAAAGTCGTACAGACCAACCACTGCGCTAAAGTGGCGTTAACCCATCACCAACGCATTTTGGGGCAATATAAGGTTGAGACGTCTTCTTCGGAGTTATTCGTAAAATGGCGTCAACTCGGTAAGCAGTTAGACGCTCAATACGAGACAGATTACCCCGGCTACCCTAAGCACGATTTTCAAGAATATCCAGCAGCTTCAAGCAAAGTCGATGGCTACCTTTTTGCTCTAATCGACAATGGTTTAAACGAGCAATCGTGGATCGCCAAAGAGTTTAAGCAGTGTAAAAAGAATAAGCTCATATCCCGAACCTAAGCTCTAGTCTGCTCTGGTTCGAGAGCACTCACTCGCATTGGTTCTAATAAAGTAAGAACAGCCCTTCATAACCGCCAATTTCGATTTCACTCACATAGTCACCAACGTTGCCGTTAGCATCAACAGGTTTCATTGGGACATCCAGCGCAATGGTGAGTTTTGCCGCGTCATAAAAGCTCTGATTCTTACCGTGGAAATCCGTGCGATACAACACACGACCATTGCTGAACTCTCTCGCTAACACCATGTCCTCAGGACCACCAGCAACCACCTGATTTTCAGATTGATACATAAAGTACGTGAACGTCGGTAGAACGTGAGTCATGCCATTGGGCAGATCAGCATGCACCATTTCGTTCATCGAGGAATCGCCAACGATGGTGTAGTCAGCAGGCTGAGGTGTCGTTGTCGAAAGCATCAAAGGAATCGGCGCAAAGCCATGTGGGATTTGATGACTCGGCTCTCCCAAGTCAACGGCCAATAACGAACTGGGTTGGTAGGCGATGTTTTTAGGGACACCACTTTGCCAGAAAGTGTCAGCCGTCGTATTGCCACTTCCATAGACGTAACCATTGTTCCACTGATTAAAGTAGCTATGTTGAGCGTGTCGATTGAGGTGGTAGATCGCTAGGGTCGAGTATTGGTCTTGCTTCCAATTATCTTCACTATTTCCAAGATACTGAACTCGCCCATAACGCGTTGTCGCCTGAAAAATAACACTTTGCCCATTGTAGGCGAGCGCAGAATTATCCCAGAATTTTGAGATCCCCGAGTAACCACTAAACCCAGTAGACGGAAAAATGTAGTGCTCGCGTAAATACAGAGAGCCCGCCTCGCTAAGATGAGACTGTCCATTTCGACCCAGTAAGTTCGCGGTTCCGATATTCAACCCAATCGACGCATCACTTTCTAAAGCAGAAAGATTTTTGAGAAACGCTGAAAATTGTTGCTTGTAGAGATCATCCGCTTGATTCGAACCCGCAACAGCTCCTAACTCTTGAACATGCCCGCCAGAGTGAACATAGAACTGGTTCGAGCCAATGAGTTTATTTGTGTCGTCGTTGTACGCACCATTCAAACCTTGTCTTGCCCAGCTTTGCTTGTAGTAGCGATGAATAGCAGATAGATAATCCGCGTTTGCGACGTTCGTTAGCGACCAAGATGAGTTAGCGCTCCACATTCGACCAAATGGCACCACTCTTGATTCCCAACGAAAACGTGCTGTCGCGTTCTTATTGGTTCGATTTCGATACTCGCTTGGCGACAAGTAGTTATCACCATCTAGGTCTGCAGACACATCAAAACCACGGATTTTTCGCCATTGGCTGATAGCATTGCCGTCCGGGGTTGAAGTCGGAGCATCGGTTAACTTGACGGTTGGAAAACTGTTTTTGAGTTTTACTTCTTTTAAACGCGGCCTGTCGTCGGCATTCTCACTTTGCCAACGAACTCTCACAACGTATAAGCGCCCACCATCTCTCAAAAAGGTTGAACCAAAATACTGGCCGCCGCCATAACTCGCACCGCTCCCATCATGAGTTGTAGCTCTTAACCAGTTATCCGGAAGGTTCCAGATCACCGATTGGTTTTTGGTCATATTGAGCGTTTTGTCTTTCTTTACATCAAGCCTTTCCCATTGTGAAACCCTACCCTGAGAATCAATAGCAGTTGGGTATTCAATCCAAAATTCACCGCTGCCAGCAAACTGTGAGAACTTAAAGGTCAGCCGTTCGAACTGTTCAGCATGATAGACATACAAAGCCCCACCCTGTTCGAAATTCTCAAACACATCGGCATCCCACGGAGGCTCTTGATACAACCAAAAACCAGCATGGTCTTCACTGGCTGTATAACCCAAGATCATAGGTTTTCGGTTTAAAAGGGTCTTTTCGCCATGAGTTTTATCAACTTCGGCAATGACAGTATCTTCAGAAAAGTGCAGGAAATAGTCTTCGAAATTGAGGCCTTCTAACTCAGCTTGGTTACGGAGATCGTTCTCCAACCAACCCGAGTTCATCGCCATGACTTGGTTGTACATATAACCAATTGTCGTGGCCCGCTCATTGTCGGCTTTGTCGGCATAAGCTCCGAACACAATATCACTGTTGGAAATTTCCCAATCAATGACGGCATTCGTAGATAGTGGGGAGCCCAAAAGATCAACACCAACTTCATGTTGCCCTGGCATCACAACCGCTGTACCAACAGCAAAAGCGTAACCAGCGATTAAACATGACGGTATGAGTGCGAGCAGCCCAGAAATGTAGGTTTTCATGATTCAAATTTCCTAATCGATACTGTCATGCCTTAAATCACAAAACGAAAAGTCAGCCAACTTACGTGTCAATTTAGGAATCAAAATACGAAAAAAGTATCGACTACATGGCTCTATTGTTCAAGTGCTCGTCTGTCTTGTTTCATCGGTGGCAAGTAAAACGAGCAAATGCCGATTCAAAATCAATGCATTAAGGAAAATATAAGTTTTTGTGATTTTAATTTTATTTGGAAACCAAGTATCTCCGGCTAACGAGAAATCAGCTCAGATTTTCTCAAAATGAGAATAATACGGTTTGGAAGATGAGAAGTTATCAGAGCCTAGAACTCAGAATAGGACTTGGATTTGCTGTATCGAATCTCAGTTTGAGCGCCACACTATTGAAACTCAATTTGGATAGGCTGTCTAAACAAGAACGATGACAACGCTCCTTAAAGCCTCTTGTTCCACTTCCCTTGATGGTCGCGATCGCAATTTTCTTGCGTATCGTAGCTAACATGCTTATCGATATTCTTCAGTTGAATTCCAACTTGATTGAACGCTTGTTGAATAGCCCCTGAGACACTCTGTTGACCTTCGCCACTTAAGAAGTTCGTTCTATCCTGATTGGTATCGAATACACAGACAATTTTCAAACTTTGCGGAAAAGATGAGAAGTTGACCGAGTGAGTCACCCATAAAAAACCATCGAAGCCTTTCAGCGTGTCTTCACAAACGTCAGTTAACACGTCTCTGATTTGATTCTCGATTTTCTTATCTGATTTACGCATGCGGCAAAGGTCCTATTTAACACCTTAAAAAATAAGGTTTTTCGGTCAGTTTCGTACTAGCTGATATTGGACACTGTGGCGGTTTCAAATGCAAAGTATTTATTGGGGAGAGTCGACTGGAAGATATAGAGGAAACGCCTCATGTTTGATAGCTTACGAGGCGATCAAACATGAGACGAGTATAGAATTTACTAAAACATTAGCTCGCCGCTTGTTCCCAATCAGTTAATAACTTCATGATTACGCGAGAGTCTTGATGAGTTGCCATTGGCGCAGCAAGTTGTGTGTCACCTCGCTCAACCGCTTGGCGAATATTACGCACTTGATAATGGAAGCCATCGCCTTGCGCTTCGACTTTCACTTCACGTGTCGACGTTTCATAGATCTCTACCGTAAACGTGTTTTCTGCCGTCGGTAGCCATGGATTAGTATCTAGCGTGATACAGCCTTTGCTGCCTAGGATCGTAAAACCATGCTTTAAACCGTGGTCTTCAGCAGTGTGGATTTGTGCGGTAAAACGGTCGTTGAAATGCATCATCGCCGACGATTCACAGATATTGCCATCTTCGCCTCGTCGACCGATTGCTGAGATCTGCACGTCATCGAACACGCTCTCACCAAATTGCTGCTGCGCAACAGAATGAACCAGCGACATTGGATAACAACCTAGGTTGTACAACGCGCCTTTGCTTGCTGGGTTCACGAACTGATCAATCGCCGCAACGTAGGAACCTTGAATTGAGCGCACTTCGCCGATCTCACCAGTTGCCAGTTCTTGATGAAGCTTGGTGATAAGTGGATGGTTTAAATACATCAGACCTTCAGCAAAGAATACGCCCGCTTCTTTCACGGCTTGTAAAGCTTGCTCGGTTTTTTCCATATCAACCGATAACGATTTTTCACACAAGATCGCTTTGCCTTTTTGAGCCGCTTTAATCACATACTCATGATGAACATGGTTTGGCAGAGCAATATAGATAATGTCGACCGACTCATCTTCAATCAAGGCTTCATAGCTGTTGAAGGTTTGTGTTGGTTGGTATTGGGCAGCAAACTCGTTAAGTGTTTTTTCAGTGCGACCAGCAACGGCATACAGCTCGCTTTGAGCATCGCCTTTAATTGCATCCGCCATTACACCTGAGATAAAACTGGTTCCTAGAATTCCCCATTTCATGTCTTAGCTCTCCTGCTCTTGTGCTTTGATAGGCCCACGTTGCGTTTCGAATGCTTGAACCAACTCGGTAATATCACGCTCAATAAACGCTTGGGTATGAGGCATCACAAAGTGCTGATTGATCGCCTCGCGGTTTGCGTATTGCTCAAGCAAGATCACACGATCGCTTTGGCTTTGATCATAGGTTGCAATTGCTTGGAGGCAGCCCGGTTCGCTTTGCATGTCTAAACAAAACTGTTCGATAGCTTCGAGCGCAGCTGCTCGTTCTATGTTGGTTTTGATCTTAAGTTCGGCAGTAACAAAGATAGTTTCATTCGTTTGAGGCATTGCACGCTCTTATTTTAGTTAATTATCGGTTTGCCATTAATATAATTAACCCCTAATAATTGATAAACTCACGTTTTGTTTATTGTTTATCAACCAAAAGTGTTCAATGGATAAGTTAACCAGCATGAAAGTCTTCGTCTATGTGGTGGAACAAGGTAGCTTTCGCAGCGCCGCAAACCACTTCAACCTGTCGGCGACCATGATAAGCAAACATGTCCATTCCTTAGAAGCCAGTTTGAAGTCTCAGCTGATCCACCGCACCACGCGTAAGCAATCGTTAACCGATTCAGGACAACTTTACTATCGTGAGTGTAAGCGAATTCTCGAAGACATCAGCAATGCAGAGAACCTGATTCAAACCTTGGAAAATCAACCACAAGGCACGGTAAAAATAAACTGCCCTGTCACCTATGGAAACAAGGTACTTGCCCCTATCGTGGCCAAATTTCTCGCACATCACCCAACCATCAACGTTGAGCTGATGTTGAATAATGACCTTGTCGACCCTTATTCATCCGACATTGACCTGATTGTGCGAATTGGCGACCTGTCCGATTCAAGCTTGGTCGCAAGGTATTTAGGGGATTATGAGATGTGTTATTGCGCGGCGCCCGCTTACCTAAACCAACATGCTGAAATCAGAGTATTAGAAGACTTGGCACAACACCCATCGCTTGGATTCAGTTACAGCAGCCAAGCTCCTCACGCCACACCGAATAAAGAACGTGTGCGCTTGATGTCGAATAATGGTGATGTGTTGCGGTATGCCGCCCTGCAGGGTGTGGGCGTGTTGTTGCAACCGACTATCTTAGTCGCAGAAGAGATTGATCGTGGAGCGCTGTTGGAAATCCTACCCGGCATGGCGCCGTTACCAAAGCCGATTCACTTGCTCTACAAAACCAAGCAACTGTCGTTGAAGAACAGAACCTTTGTCGAGTTCTTGTTAGCTGCGTTTGCTGAGTAACTAAGCGCTTTCTAAACAACAAAGACCGCTAGACTGTTTGCCATTGGCTCATCAAGCGCTTGCCAAGATCAGAGGGCGTGGTGTTATGGACGATCATCTCATCACATTGGTTGAACACCATGAAGTGTTTTAGTTCATCGCATAAAGCATGAACCAACAACTCATGGTTTTTAATTCGCTCTTCCACAACCAAGTTACGGATATTGAGCAAACCACTCTTCCTGTCGACCTTGCAATCCATTCGTGCCACCAGCTCACCTTGCCACAGAATCGGTAAGCTAAAATAACCAAACTGACGCTTGGCCTCTGGAACATAGCATTCTAGGAGGTAATCAAAGTTGAACAATGATTGCATTCGCTTTCGTTGAATCAGCAGGTTATCAAACGGAGACAGTATCTTAAGCTTGGTTCTGGAAAGAGGTTGATTCAGCAGTTCAAAAGCACCTGGCAGGACATAGTAATCAGAGCCTTGAATATCTACTTTCAGAACCTGCTTATCTTCAAGCATCTGTTGGAGTGCTCTCTGAATCAAAGGCTTTGTGTTCTTGAGTAGGTAGCTCATTTCCGACGCTATTCCAACTCCGTTAGCCTCTAAGTAACGCTTTATGAGATGCTCGATGTACTCTTGTTCTGTCGGCTCAGAGGTATCAATTCCGCTCGGTAAAACTCGCTCGGTTAGGTCATACACCTTATGAAAGTTAACTCGGCTTGGCACCATTAAGTCGCCTTGCATGAACAATGTTTCTAATGCTTGCTTGGCCGGTTTACCGCCCCAACCGCCGGGGTTTGGCCTATCCCCTTCAAAATCTTTCGCCATCAACGGCCCTTCATTCTCAATACGTTTGAGAACATGAGCCATCAGTGCGTCATCCTTTTTATACCAATGCTTGAGCTTACCGCTCGCAAAGCCATTCTTGCGGTGTAGGCTGAATCGGAAGTCACGCATGGGTAAATACGCGGCGGCATGCGACCAATACTCAAATACTTCTCGACGCTCTAACAGCTTATCAAGATGGTTCAGTTGGTAATCTTGATTGCGATTCCAAAGCGTGTGGTGGTGAGCTCGCTGAATCACAGAGATGGTATCAATTTGCACATAGCCAAGGTTTTCAATCGCAGACAACGTGTTCGCCAAAGCGCCCCCATTGCATTGCTTTTTAGGTGGCAACTTCTTAGGCGGCAGCTTTTGCGAAAGCAATACCAGTTTTTGAGCTTGAGCGAGTGACAGTGATTCCATGAAATTCAGACTCTAATTGATAGCAATGATCCGTTTATGATTCAGCAATAAGCTCTTGAAGAATCTGCTTGTAGGTTTCTACCGTCTGCGCGCCCGTTACTGCACTCTTACGGTTGAACACCACAGTAGGAACCGCAGAGATCCCCATGCGTTGCCATTCAAACTCTTGCGCTTCAATTTGCTTCAAGTTGTCGGTGTTCTTTAGGCGCTTCAGTGCCTTCGTTGAGTCTAAGCCAACCGCTTCAAGCTCTTGTGCAATGACTTCAAGATCGGACAGGTCTTTTTGCTCTGTGAAGTGAGCAGCAAAGAAGCGTAGCTTTAACTCAGTCTGTTTGCCGTGCGCTAGTGCAAAATCGAGAAGCACATGCAGGTGACGGGAATTGACCATTCTCATACTGTCATAGAAATTGAAATCGAAACCAACCGCTTGGCCGCGAGCCGAAAGCTGTTCTCGTGAACGTTGGCTCTCTTCTGCGCTAGAACCGTATTTTCTCATGATATGGGCACGCAGGTTTTCGCCCTCTTGCGGCATGTCAGGGTTAAGCTCAAACGGCTGCCATTCAAGTTCAATCTGGTCTTCTAAACCAAGTTCCGCAACGGCTAGCTCTAAGTTTTTGTAACCGACTACGCACCACGGGCACATTACGTCAGAAATAATATCAAGTTGAAGTTTCTTGCTCATAATCATTCCAAATATCGTTACTAAGGCGTATCCAATTCAAAGTGAATACCCATCTTTCTGGTTAGACTACAACAAGCTGAACACTCGTTCAAATTTAACTCAATACAACAGCAGCCAACAAAAAAGCCAACTCATTTTCACGAGTTGGCTTTGATAAAAATCGAATCTAGCTTAAGAGCGTTACGCTAGCAACTTCTCAAGTACTTGGAACACACCCGCGTCAACGTTACTTGGCGCACCAAAACGTGCGATCTCTTTCAGCTTAGGATGTGCGTTTTCCATTGCGTAAGAGTGGTAGCTCTCTTTAAGCATTTCCAAGTCATTCAGGTAGTCACCAAAGCTCATGGTCTGCTCGTAAGTGAAACCTAATGTGTTTTGCAGATGCTTGAGCGCCGCACCTTTTGACGCTTCAGCGTTCATCACATCCAACCAAATTTTTGCGCTCACAACCACTTGGTAATTCTCACCAAACTTAGCGTCGATGCTTGGGTTTACTTTCTCTTGTGAACCATCAAAGTGGCAAATAGCAACCTTGATGAAATCGTCTTCTACCGCCAGCAAGTCTTCTACTTGCTCACGGCGATGGTAGTACTTAGAGATCTCAGTTAAAGCACGCTCGTCTTTGGTTTCGATGTATGCCGACTTCTTACCACACAACACAACATGAGCGCCTTCGATAGCTCGCGCTTCTTTGATGATGTCTTTGATGGCATCAGTATCAAGCAAGCAGCTGTAAAGTTCTTGGCCTTTGTGCATCACTAATGTGCCGTTTTCAGCAATAAACATCATGCGATCTTTAAGCGGGGAAAATGTTTCTAGCAAGCTGTAATACTGGCGGCCAGACGCGGCAGCAAAAATAATATCTTGCGCTTCTAAGCGCTCATAAAGATTGAAAAACTCAGGGTCGAGCTTTCCATGCTCATCGAGTAAGGTGCCATCCATATCAGTCGCGATAAATTTGATATTTTGTTGGGGCATGTCGGGCGTACCTATTATTGGATTATGATCATTCGTTATCTTGAGTAACGGTTCTGGGTTCGATTATATCGCTAGAGTCGCTGGTGAATACAATGCTTATTTTACCGCCTGTCAGTCACTGTTTCACATCTTTCCAAGGCAAACGCTAACAGAAGCGCATTCCAGTTTGAAGGGTTAAGTCCTACATACAAGATGTGCGCTAGGTCACACTCCACTATATTCTTTCCTGTCTCTCCATCACTTTATTCCGACCACAGTCATTATGATTTTAGCTATTATTACGACCTTGCTTTGCATCGTTACCGTCAAGTTTCTAATTACACTTGCGAACTTAGAGCGCCATCGTATTCACATTGAACCTAAAATATCGTTCAAAAGAACTGAGTGGCCGACTGTTTCCGTCATTATTCCTGCGCGAAATGAAGAAGACAATATTGAAATCAGCCTTGGCTCTCTATTGAAGCAGAGCTACCCAAAAGACAAGTTTGAAGTCATTGTTGTTGATGACTTTTCTACTGACTCAACCCGTGCAAAAGTAGAAGCATTGATCAGTAAGTTCGACGTTAACGCGCGCTGTATTTCAGGTAGAACGTTACCGACCGGATGGCTTGGTAAGAGCAATGCATGTATGGCTGGCGCACTCAACGCGAGCGGTGAATATGTGTATTTCATTGATGCAGATACCGATTCAGCACCCGCGATGCTACAGAGCGTTATCGACTTTGCTATCCAACAAAAAACTGATCTCTTATCGTTTAATCCAAAACAAACTTTTGCGTCTGTGGCAGAAAAAGCGACCTTGCCGGGCATCTTTCTATCGATCGCATCTTATATGAACTTTAAAAACTCGAACGACATGACTAAGGAAGAAGCGATTGCTAACGGTCAGGCGATGTTGTTTACCCGAAAATCCTACGACGCAGTCGGTGGACACGCCGCAGTAGCAAACGCGATATCGGAAGACATCGCCTTTGCAAAAGTCATGAAGGTCAATGGATTTAAGATTTTCTGGGCATTTGCAGACAAACTAATGAGTACGCACATGTATTCAGACTTCAACTCAATCTGGGCTGGCTTTTCCAAAAACATGAATCTTATTGTGAATTGTCAATCGCAAGCACAAGCTTTAAAAGTCTTCATCAAAGCCAACATCATCGCATGGGCGGGACCGCTTTTGATGCTTGTATCGGCGAACGCCTTCATCAGTGACATGTCTGCCATTCATGCTTATTCGCTCATTGTCAGCTCTGTGATGCTCTTGGTGTCGATCGTCACCTACTTCATTTTGGTTAAGGAACTGTTTGTTCCCGCAAAATTTGCGTTAACCGTACCCTTCGGTATTTGTGTTCAAAGCCTACTCGTGCTGAACAGTTACCGCTTATCTAAAACCAATAAAATCAGCTGGAAAGGGCGCTCATTAACATGATGAATAAGATTATTACTTTGCTTCTTCTTGCTTGTTCAGTTTCGGTGTTTGCATCAGACACCGATGGCTGGTCACTGGCACGCGATAAAAAAGGCATCGAGGTTTATAACCGTAAAATTGAAGGCAGTCACTTTAAAGAATTTCGAGCAGAAGGCGACATCAACGCGTCCCTCACTTCTATTATCGCACTCTTTATCGATACCTCTGTTGGCACGCAATGGGTAGAAAACATCGATGACATGGAAGAAATAGAGCATTTTAGTGCGGCGCACACGATCACCAAAACCTATACCAAGGCACCTTGGCCAGTTGCCGATCGAGAAGCTATCGTAGAGAACGTCATCACTCAAGATCCAGAGACGATGGTTGTCACCATTGATCAGCATGGTAGGCCTGATTACCTGCCAAACAATAATAAAAAAATCATCAGAGTGGCTGAATTAGAGGCGAGTTGGATCCTGACACCAATCGACGAAAACACCACCCATATCTCTTATCGAGTATTGAGTGATCCAGGTGGCGATATTCCGTATTGGCTCATTAACATGGTGGCCGTTTCTCAGCCTTACAACACGCTTCGCGGGTTATCTAAGATGTTGGATTCTGGTGAGTACACCGATCGTCGCCTTGATTTCATCGAGAACTACACGTCACTTTAACAATGCAATGAATACTCTAGAGGTCTATATTGTGAAATTTCCATTCTCTCCAATCGCAGCGATATTGCTTGTAGCATCAAGTTCAGTATTTGCTAATCAAATTATTGTCGATACTAAAGGTGTTGATGAAACACAGTATCACGCCGATCTGTATGAATGTGAGCAATACGCTCAACAAGTGAAGCCTGAAGAGGTCGATTCTCTTGGCAGCGATATTGTCGGTTCAACCGCTAAGGGTGCAGCGCTGGGTGCGGTTGGTGGAGCCGTCTCTGGCGGGAGTGGTCATGATGGTGCAAAAATTGGTGCTGGCATCGGTATTATCAGCGGCGCTTTAAAGCACGGTGCTCAAAAAAGACAATCCGCCGAGCTATCTGAGCAGCAGAAGTTTCAAGTGAATCGTAACTGTATGATCAACCGAGGCTATACCGTTCTTAACTAGCGGATAACCGAGCAAAATGGCGTTTAATCGATGTTCACGCCATTTTGCGTAGCTGAGTCAAAGCAGAGTTCAACCATAGTCCCTGAATCGCCACCTTAAAGTTCGTTCAAATAGACAGTGAGCATTGACCCCTATTTAAAATAGGCTTATCATTAATCGTCTTTTAACGATTAATGAAAGTGAGACGTCAATATGAACTCAACTTGCTCGACATCTGGTGGCTGTTCTCTGCCCATCGAACACGGTGATGCTAAAGCAGAAAAGCAAATGGCCGCACTGGCGAAAGCACTCGCTCACCCAGCAAGAATACGTATATTGAGTATCCTTTCCACGTTAGAAAAATCGGGCGGCTGCTTGAACAGTGATCTGGTGAGTGAATTGGGTTTAGCTCAATCAACGGTATCAGAGCACTTAAGAATATTGAAAGCCTCAGGTTTTATTACGGCTGAGTCGATTCCGCCGAAGATGTGTTACCGCATCGACCGCGACAATATTCAACGCTTCGAATCGATATTTAACAGCATTTTAAAATAGAAGTTCACGCTTGAATGATCGGCTTTGATAGCCTTTACTTTTAAGCGTGTTTTTTTGCCACAACCAATCGTTTTTCGACGATTTACGATATCAACTAAGAGAGATTATCATGAAACCAAAGTTAGGTTTTCTAGATCGCTACTTAACACTGTGGATTTTTATTGCCATGGGCCTTGGTGTACTACTCGGCACCCTATTCCCACAGATCGAACAGTGGAACGATTCAATGTCTGTTGGCACCACTAACATTCCGCTTGCGGTTGGCCTTATCTTAATGATGTACCCACCTCTGGCTAAGGTTAACTACAACCTGCTAGGCACTGTGGTAAAAGATAAGAAAGCCATTAAGCTCTCTTTGATCATGAACTGGATCGTTGGTCCAATTCTGATGTTTGTATTGGCACTAACTTTCTTGGGAGACCACCCAGGTTACATGGTTGGGGTGATTCTGATTGGTCTTGCTCGTTGTGTGGCGATGGTTCTGGTTTGGAACGACATCGGCGGCGGTAACAAAGAGTACGGCGCGGCATTGGTTGCTCTAAACAGTGCATTCCAAGTGGTGAGCTACAGCTTTATGGCGTGGTTGTTCATCAGCGTTCTTCCACCAGTATTTGGTTACGAAGGCATGTTGGTTGATATCTCGATGATCGACATTGCACACAGTGTACTTATCTACCTAGGTATCCCATTCCTAGCGGGCTTCCTAAGCCGTAAGATCCTTGTGTCGATGAAAGGCGAGCAGTGGTACAACGACGTATTTATTCCACGCATCTCTCCAATCACACTGATTGCACTACTGGCAACCATCGTTCTGATGTTCAGCCTGAAAGGTGAAATGATTGTTGAACTGCCAATGGACGTTCTATTAATTGCGGTTCCACTGACTATCTACTTCACTGCGATGTTCTTCATCAGTTTCTTCATCGGTAAAAAGATGGGCATCGAGTACGACAAGAACGCATCAATTGCATTTACAGCAACAGGTAACAACTTCGAGCTAGCGATTGCCGTGGCTATCTCAGTATTCGGTATCAACTCAGACCAAGCGTTTGCAGGCGTTATCGGTCCACTGATTGAAGTCCCTGTGCTGATTTACCTTGTGAACGTGGCGCTTAAGATGAAAGACAAGTACTACAACGGTCAGACGGTTAAACCTAGCGTATAGCATCTACATCTAGAACTAGAACTAACAAAAAGCAGCATCACTTTGAACAGAAAGGCTCACACGTTAAACGGTGAGCCTTTTCTTTATTCAGTTTCGTCTAATAGGCCTTTCAATGCTTGTTCAAGCCAAAGTAATGCAGGACCTTTTGAGCGTGTTTTAGACAGAACAAGATCAACCGGAGGCGACCATGTTTTGTGATCGAATGAGACATTAATCTCCACTAAACGCTGCTTATTCAGCTCCTCTTCGACAAGGTGCTTGGGTAAGTATGCCCACCCAATATCGCTGCCAAGTACCATCTCTTTGATCACAATAAAGCTGTTTGACCACCATACCTTTCCGGCAATCAGCGGAAACTGATCCATCACCTTGCCTTTGTCTCCCCTCAACATTAACTGACGATGCGGGAGTAAGTCAGTGAGTTTCGCCACACCTGTTTTTGCGAGCGCATGACTTGGATGACACACAGCAATAAACGGTAAGTGACCGATAAAGCATGGCTCAGAACCGACATCAAAAGCCAAGTTGGTAAACATCAATCCAATGTCGGCTCTCTCTTCGATAATTAACGGATTGACCTCTGTTGTGGTACACGCAACCAGTTCAACTTCAGTCGCCGGGAATTGATAACTGAACTGACTAAGGATCTTAGATAAGTTCGGAACCAGTAATGAATCATCTAATGCAATTTTGATGAGCCCCTCTTCACCGCTACCCATCGCACTAACCGTCACATTCAGATCTTCAACCTGAAGCACGATTGCTTTCACCTGTTTAAATAACTGCTCGCCCGCTTTGGTTAGTGAAGGCTTTCGAGTCGAACGATCAAAAAGCTCAACATTAAAATCGATTTCAAGATTACTGATGCCTTGGCTCACCGCCGACTGAACCTTACCCAAATGACGAGCACTGGCAGAAAATGACCCTAATTCAACGGCATACACAAACATTTTCAGCTGTTCAATGTTGTACATTCGGTTTCTCCCAAAACTTACTATCACAATATGTGATGCTAACTATCTTTATATTATCACTTAAGTAGATACTATCTAGCCAAGTCATTAGCCCATCGGCGGCTATTTAATCGTAAAGAGAGTTAGAAAAATGTCACATAAAGAACGCATGTTGCACATGGTGCTATTTGAATTGGTTGCTTTGGTTTTGATGGCAGGGCTTGCAACCTATATTACAGGACACGGCGCAGGTGAAATGGCAGGCTTAGCGCTCGCAATATCATTGATAGCGATGGCTTGGAACTACGTTTACAACTATGGCTACGACAAAATTTACGGAACAGACCGAAGCAAAAGAACCACGAAAACACGTGTCCTGCACGGATTAGGTTTTGAGCTTGGCTTAATGACAGTGACTCTACCTGTCTTGATGTGGGTTCTACAACTCGACTTCCTAACCGTACTGATCATGGACATAGGCCTAGTTATTTTCTTCGTACTTTACGCGATAGCGTTCAACTGGGCGTATGACTCAATTCGAGAACAATTGGTAGCGAAAGGAAAAGTTGCAGCTCTGGTTTAGAGCGGTAAGTTCGTCTCGTATAACAAGAACATACACCCAAATGAAAACTGCCAAACTACAACATAGTTGGCAGTTTATTCATTTATGCATATAAGCTCATTTGTTAACGCCCTTGTTACATAGCAAAAACATCACACAGCCCTCCCTAATTAAGTCTAATAATCCGCCACTCACGAAGTAGCATCACAAATCCAAACATAAACTCCTCGTACCAGTTGCGCATTCATTTACATATAGGTAGTTTGAGCGGCTTCGCAACCTATCAATTCGAGCAATGACGTTCATGCGAGCATCTTTTTCGAGCAAAAGTGTTCGGATTAACATTTCAAGTGACTTTAATTAACAATTTTATGCTCAAACGCTCACTTTTAATGTTCGTTTATTTTCGAGTTCGCAAATATATGCACAATACACGTGCTAGATAAGCAAAACTAAAAAGGACTCGAACATGACAACAAACAAACACCCTTCTTTATTTGGGCAATGCTTGGCTGAATTTATCGGTACAGGATTACTCATATTCTTTGGCGTTGGCTGTGTGGCCGCTCTGGTATTAACTGGTGCGACATTCGGACAATGGGAAATCAGCATCATCTGGGGCTTCGGTGTTGCGATTGCAATTTACTGTACTGCCGGCGTTTCAGGCGCACACATCAACCCAGCCGTAACGATTGCACTGGCCATGTTCCATGGCTTTGATAAAGCAAAAGTGGTGCCTTACATCATTTCGCAACTGCTTGGCGCTTTCTGCTCTGCAGCATTGGTTTACAGCCTGTACAGCAACCTATTTACTGACTACGAAATCGCACATAACTTCGTTCGTAGCAGCCAAGACGCACTATCAACTGCTGGTATCTTCTCGACTTACCCACATGCTTCACTTTCTTTCTTCGGCGCTTTTGCTGTGGAATTCGTGATTACTGCAGTGTTGATGTTTGCCATTTTAGCGTTAGGTGATGAGAACAACGGCGCATCTCGCGGTGCAATGAACCCTCTACTGATCGGTATTCTTATCGCGGTTATCGGTGGTTCTTTAGGTCCACTGACGGGCTTTGCAATGAACCCTGCTCGTGACTTCGGACCAAAACTGTTCGCTTACTTTGCAGGTTGGGATTTCGCACTAAGCGGTGCACGTGATATTCCTTACTTCATCGTTCCAATTCTTGCTCCAATTGCTGGTGCGTGTTTTGGGGGTTGGTTGTACCCACGTGTTATCGGTGCTTACCTACCAGTAGAAGGCCAAGGCTGCACAATTCCAAACCAATGTGAAACAGAACAAGAAGCTGAACAAGCTCAAGCTTAATCCCTAAGCGACCTTACATTTACTAAAATATAAATAACGAAAGAAAAAGGATTCTTACCATGACCGAGCAAAAATACATTGTTGCCCTAGACCAAGGCACCACAAGTTCTCGCGCTGTAATCCTCGACCACGATGCAAACATCGTAAGCTCTTCTCAACGCGAATTTACTCAGATTTATCCTAAAGCCGGTTGGGTTGAGCATGATCCAATGGAAATCTGGGCAACTCAAAGCTCTACATTGGTTGAAGCGCTTGCTAAAGCAGGCATCCGCAGCGATGAGCTAGCGGGCATTGGTATCACTAACCAACGTGAAACCACCATTGTTTGGAACAAAGAAACGGGTAAGCCGGTTTATAACGCAATCGTATGGCAGTGTCGCCGTACAGCAGACATCTGTGAAGACCTAAAAGCACGTGGCCTAGAAGACTACGTACGTGACAATACTGGCTTAGTCCTTGACCCGTATTTCTCAGGTACCAAAGTAAAATGGATTCTAGACAACGTTGAAGGCGCTCGCGAAGACGCTGAAACTGGCAAACTACTGTTCGGTACGGTTGATACTTGGTTGGTTTGGAAGATGACTCAAGGACGTGTTCACGTTACGGATTACACTAACGCGTCACGTACTATGTTGTTTAACATCAACGACCTATGCTGGGACAGCAAGCTACTAGACGAGATGGGTATTCCAGCATCAATGATGCCTGAAGTGAAACGCTCTTCTGAAGTTTACGGCCAAACGAACCTTGGTGGTAAAGGCGGTACTCGTATTCCAATCGCTGGTATTGCGGGTGACCAACAAGCAGCGCTTTACGGTCAAATGTGTGTTGAAGCTGGTCAAGCGAAAAACACATACGGCACGGGCTGTTTCCTACTGATGAACACAGGCCAAGAGAAAGTCACATCGAAAAACGGCCTTCTAACCACACTGGCATGTGGCCCTAAAGGCGAACCTGCATACGCACTGGAAGGTGCAGTATTCATGGGCGGCGCATCAATCCAATGGCTACGTGATGAAATGAAGCTACTGGCTGGCGCAGAAGACTCTGAGTACTTCGCAACCAAAGTAGATTCTTCAAACGGCGTTTACGTAGTCCCTGCGTTTACTGGTTTAGGCGCACCATACTGGGATGCTTACGCTCGCGGTACGATTGTTGGCCTGACTCGTGGTGTTAACTCTAACCACATCATTCGTGCAACACTGGAAGGTATTGCTTACCAAACTCGTGACGTATTGGATGCGATGCAAGCGGACTCTGGCATCAAGCTAGCAAACCTACGTGTTGATGGCGGCGCAGTAGCGAACAACTTCCTAATGCAATTCCAATCAGACGTGCTAGATACAGAAGTTCACCGTCCTGAAGTAACTGAAGTTACCGCTCTGGGAGCAGCATACCTTGCTGGTCTAGCAGTTGGTTTCTGGGACAGCATCGATGAGCTTCAAGACAAAGCAGTACTAGACCGTACGTTCTTGCCACACCACGATGAAGAGAAGCGTAACCGCCGTTACAAAGGTTGGAAGCGTGCTATCAAATGTGCACAAGTTTGGTCTGAGCTGCACGATGACGACGAAGAGTAAAATCGAGCGTTCGAATAATCACTCTCTTATAGATTGAATTGTTCGTTCCTCAGTAAACGAAACTAAAAAGAGCACTATTTTGTGCTCTTTTTTGCGTTTGGAGCCAATTTTTCATGTTTTGATCAACGTTTTTGCGGTTTGGGCATAATTCCTTACCATCATTACTTCTCTCTCCTCATCAATTCGAGCACAATAGCGCGAGTTAATATTTTCGATTGTGACGCGCTAGAACCCATAGCGTGCAGGGAGTGGTAAGTTAAGTGAAGCAGATACCAAGACACCAGCAGATTGTAGACCTGGTAAAAACACAAGGATATGTGAGCACCGAAGAGCTCGTTGAAAAGTTCGATGTCAGCCCACAAACCATCAGACGAGACCTCAATGAACTTGCCGATAGCAACAAAATTCGTCGCTATCATGGTGGTGCAACCATTCCTTTAAGCTCGGAAAACACCTCTTATAATACGCGTAAAGCGCTTAACTTCAACGAAAAAGACGTGATCGCCGACGAACTGGTTAAGCACATCCCAGATGGTGCAACCCTGTTCGTTGATATCGGCACCACGCCAGAATCAGTGGCACGTGCACTCAATAAAAATCACAAACAGCTAAGAGTCGTCACCAACAACATTAACGTTGCCAGCATCCTTCTTCCGAACCCAGAGATCAAGGTTATCTTGGCGGGCGGTGAAGTACGTAACCGCGATGGCGGTATTGTTGGCGAAGCGACACTCGACTTTGTAAAGCAGTTCCGCCTCGATTTCGGCATCTTAGGCATCAGCGGCATCGACTTTGATGGCTCACTGCTCGATTTTGATTACCACGAAGTTCGTGTGAAACAAGCCATCATCGAAAACAGTCGCAGCATCTTCTTAGCCGTCGACCACACTAAGTTTGGCCGTAACGCCATGGTTAAGCTCGGCAATATCTCTCAAGCGCACATGGTGTTTACTAATAAGCAGCCACCGGAAGAGATTCTCAACATCCTTAAAGATTCGGCAATACCATTAGAAGTGATCGATACCGCTCGTCCTATGAGCGAATAACTAAACACAAGAGCTCAGTGACGCCACTTTCTTAAATGAATCACAATTATTTATAGAAAAGTTAATAAAGTAAAACTTGCTCGCTGTCACTGTCGCTTCTATGCTCGAATTAGACTTATTTGAACCTCTGCCTTCATAAGCAGAGGTTTTTTTATGCCCAAATCACATAAAACGCGCATAAACGAAAATAATAAATGACCGCAAACGAAAGTTCATATAGGATTCAATTATGTTCTAAAATGCTCGTTCGCTCAGAAAGAGGTCAAAACCATGAGTGCTCAACAAACTAATTCAAACAATAGTACATCTTCAACTCTAGACTTAATCGTTATTGGCGGCGGCATCAATGGTGCGGGTATCGCGGCAGACGCTGCTGGTCGTGGTCTAAACGTTGGTTTATACGAAGCAAATGATTTCGCCTCTGCGACGTCTTCTGCAAGTTCAAAGCTAATCCACGGTGGCTTACGTTACCTTGAACATTATGAGTTTCGTTTAGTTTCGGAAGCACTCGCTGAACGTGAAGTCTTGTTAAGAAAAGCGCCTCACGTTGCTCAGCCAATGCGTTTCCGTTTACCTCATCGACCATTTTTACGCCCAGCTTGGATGATTCGCTGTGGCCTATTCCTTTACGATAACTTGGGTAAGCGCACCACTCTTCCTGGAAGTAAGACAGTCAACCTAGCAAAATCAGGGCTACTGAAACCAGAAATGAAGACAGGCTTCGAATACTCAGATTGCTGGGTTGATGATGCTCGTATGGTATTGCTCAACGTGTTGGCAGCAAAAGAAAACAACGCAGAAGTACGTAACTACTGCCGTGTTGAAAAAGCGCACCGCGAAGGTGGTATTTGGCATGTGACGATCCTTGATGTGATGACAAACCAACGCTTTGAACGCAAAGCAAGAGCGCTTGTTAACGCTGCAGGCCCTTGGGTTAAGCAGTTCTTTGATGATGGGTTAGAGCAGGCTTCGCCTCGTAATATTCGCCTAATCAAAGGATCACACATTGTGGTGCCGCGTGTTCATGACGAACCACAAGCGTACATTCTACAAAACAAAGATAACCGCATAGTGTTCATGATCCCTTACCTAGATAAGTTCTCGATCATCGGCACAACCGACCTTGAATACAAAGGTGATCCTCGCGAAGTGGCTATCGACGATGTAGAAGTTGATTACTTAATTGATATCGTTAACCAGCACTTTGTTAAACAGCTTGGCCGTGAAGACGTGGTTTGGACATACAGTGGCGTAAGACCGCTTTGTGACGACGAATCTGATTCCCCACAAGCGATCACTCGTGACTACACATTGGAATTGGACGCAGAGCTCGATCAAGCACCACTGCTTTCGATCTTTGGTGGCAAGTTGACCACTTATCGTAAGCTCGGCGAAGCGGCACTTAAGAAGCTTGAGCCTCACCTAACCAACATGGGTGCACCATGGACAGCGAACGACACGCTTCCAGGTGGTAACTTTAGTTGCAGCAGAGAGCAACTTGCGAAGATGATCCACACTAAATACCCTTGGGCATCTGACGCGCTATTGCTTCGCTACGTGACTCAATTTGGTACTTACACTTGGAATCTACTGGAAGGCGCAAATAGCGAAGCAGACCTTGGCATCCAGTTCTCAAGCGAGGCGCATGGCGTTTATCAAGTGGAAATCGATTACTTGATCAATGAAGAGATGGCAATGACTGATGAAGACATCTTGTGGCGCAGAACCAAACTTGGCTTATACATGAGCGAATCCGAGCAGCAAGCGGTGACGGATTACCTGAAAGAGAAACTACAAAGCAAGGTAGTGAGCTTTTCTCAAGTAGGCTAACCCCACCAGCCTAAGCATGGTTCAAGAGCATACTTAACAACGAAGCTTAGCGTCCCCCGCGCTAAGCTTTTTTATTGCCTGCTATTCCGACCTAAGAACTCGATTGATCGTCTCCTTCGCACGGACTGAGGCTTTGTTCACTCCCCCATTTTCAACAAAAACTAAATAGTGTTTTATTAATTCGGTTGATTATCAACTTCATAAAAGGTTGCTATTCTTTACCTCAATGAAACGACACATTTAAAAACGCTCACCATGTCAGCGCTTTAATAAGGAATCTATTCCATGCAAAAAGTTATTCTGATCACAGGCTCTACCGATGGTATCGGCTTCGAAACGGCAAAAGTACTTGTTCAACAAGGTCACCACGTTTTATTGCATGGACGTAACCCAAGCAAACTTAAAGACGTTGAGCAGCAACTTATCGCTCTCTCTACGGAAGCGAAGATCCAAAGCTACGTGGCCGATCTGTCCATTCTGGCAGATGTTGATGCGCTGGCTGACGAGGTGATTGCCGAGCACGAGAAGATTGATGTACTGATCAACAACGCGGGTGTGTTCAATGCTCCCAACTCAATCACCAAAGACGGTTTAGATGTTCGTTTTGCTGTAAACACAGTATCGCCGTATCATCTGACCAAACGCCTGTTGCCAGTATTCGATTCGTCGAGCCGAGTGGTGAACCTGTCTTCAGCCGCGCAAGCAGCAGTGAACATCGAAGCGCTAGAAGGTAAGAAACCAATGTCTGATGGTGACGCTTACGCACAAAGCAAGCTTGCGATCACTATGTGGACTCGTGAGATGGCAAAAGAGTTAGGCTCTACGGGGCCAATGGTGGTTGCTGTCAACCCAGCTTCGTTACTAGGCAGCAAGATGGTGAAAGACGCTTATGGCATTGCAGGCGGCGACCTAAGCATCGGTTCTGATATTCTGGTTCGCGCATCATTGTCTGATGAGTTCGCACAAGCAGGCGGTCAATACTTTGATAACGACAACAACACGTTTGCTAACCCGCACCCAGATGCGATTTACGGCGATAAGTCACAACAAGTTGTCGCTAAAATTGAAGAGATCATCAAAGCAACGCTTTCTTAATGACAGCTATGCTCAAGTGATTTTCTGATTCCAAGAAAAAGCCCTACGTGACTAACGCATAACTTAGTCACGTAGGGCTTTTTCGTTAAATCTATCTGATTCTACTTTTGTTCCCAATACGGTGGATTACCATAATATTCAGAGAAGTAGTCAATGAAGGCTCTCACCTTTGGTGCAAGTAACCTTGTGCTTGGGTACACAGCCCAAATTGCAGGCTCTGATGTTAATGGGTAATCTTCTAATATTTGAACCAGCTGACCGCTTTTCAGTTGTTCATAGGCACACCAATTCGATGTCACCGTGATCCCCATACCACCTGAGGCTGCGTCACGCAGTGCTTCCCCGTTATCTGCCCTGAACGACCCAGATGCCTTAATCGTCTTAGGCCCGCTTTCAGTATTGAAGGTCCAGTTTTCTAAACCAATTAAGCTAATACATTGATGATCGTTAAGATCTCGAGGTTTGGCTGGCTTACCATATTTGATTAAGTAATCAGGCGATGCACACACAATACGCTTGTCTGTCGCAAGTTTTCGGGCAATCAGTGTCGAGTCTTTCAGCTCCGAGATACGAATCGCGATATCAAAGCCACCCTCAACAACATCCACCATCGAATCTGATAGCCTGAGATCGACTTTTAACCCAGAGTAGCGCTCTAAGAATCCAGGTAAGGCAGGAACAAGATGCAAACGTCCAAAAGACGCAGATGCGGTAACTCGCAACGTTCCGGTTGGAGAATCACAACCCACACCGACCGCCGATTTGGCAGCATCCACGCTCGATAACACTTCTTCAGCATGAGGTAAGAATGCTTCCCCCTCTTCGGTTAAAGAGACCTTACGAGTGGTTCGGTGGACCAAGCGAACGCCTAAATTGTCTTCCAGTTTACTGATGTGCGAGCTTGCAACAGCAGGAGACAAACCAAGCTCTTGCCCAGCCATGCTGATGTTATGTGTGGAAGCTAAACGAACAAACAATTTGAGGTGTTCAATATTCATGAGATTACCAATAAAATCTTAAAAATCGCGTGCCAGTAACCCTCATTATGCGTCATTCACATAATAATACAACGTATTAACTCAGTTGAATTGTGAAGAAGTGATTGAGCCAAAACGAAAAAAAACTCCCGAAGGAGTTTTTTTGTCTAAGTCTGCAATTCGCCATTTAGCTAGTCAGCAAAATTACCAACTCACTAGCCAGTTAAACGTGCATGCAGTGCATCTTTCAGTACAGAACGATCATGTTTCAGTTGGTGCATCGAGCCGTCATCAATGGGTGAATCTTTCAGCTCAAGCTTACGAATCTCTTTATCAAGGTTGTCGTACGTCTTCATGTCTGCTGCAAAGCCATCGTCAGTTTTAACAAGCTCAGCAATTTTATCTTTCATTTCAGGAAATTCGTGAACAAGAGAATGATTTTCACCTAGCATAGAAACCTCTTAAGTTGAGTAAAGTGATTGGTATTACGCATTCATTATTAACCTTAGCAAGGGAGTCAAATAACAAATGAGATCCAGTACACAGCATAGAATATAGACAATTCAGATTCACAAATTTACAACATAAATCGGCAGGGATGCGTTGTTTTACATAGAAGAAAGCCTCACGTAATCGCAAGGCTTTGTAGAAGTGAGTTCTTTATAAGAACAGTGACAGAAATGATAATAACAGCAGCTAAAAAGTATTTTCAAAAAAGGATTAGCTGCTACAACCACCAGAATGAACTCGATTCATTTGATCATGTGAAGACGTGTCAGAGCCTGTCGATTGGCATCCTGCCACGAACAATAGCGTTACAGATAAGATAAGCCATTTCATAATAAATCCTCTTTCGGTCATGACTAAAGCATAGTGCTTAAAAGCGCGGATACCTCAATCATTAACTAAAACCTTACCTACCGATAAGGCCTTGGTTAATGAACAAAGCATCGCTTCTTTAACTAACGACCTGCTTTTGTACAAAAAACTTTCACTTCAACGAATGAAAATCGTACAAGAGCGAAAATAGGACAGCTATGGAACTAAGAATAAGAACTAGAAGTTAGTCACTCGTCGCCAAACGCACCGCGGCTTCTGCATGAATGGCTGTAGTATCAAACAGGGGCACATCGGTATGTTGTTGCTGAATCAGTAAGGCGATCTCAGTACAGCCTAGAATGACGGCCTCTGATCCTTGCTGGCTTAGCCTCTCAATGATCTGATTATAGATAGCGCGAGACTCTTCTTTTACTTCGCCTCGGCACAGCTCTTGGTAAATGATGTTGTGGACTTTATCTCTGTCATCCTTGGCAGGAATCACAACATCGATACCGAATTTATCGATTAAACGCCCTTTGTAAAAATCTTGTTCCATCGTGAAAGCGGTGCCGAGTAACCCGACTTTCTTCACTCCTTGTTCCAGCAGTTTCTGCGCTGTGGTATCAGCGATGTGCAAGATAGGAATCGTGATCTTCTCTTCGATCTCAGGAACGACCTTATGCATGGTATTGGTACAGATCAGGATGAAGTCCGCTCCGGCTTTCTCTACCGATAAAGCCGCGTCCGATAAGATATCCGCCGTCTCAGCCCAGCGACCTTGATGTTGAAGCTTTTCTATCTCATCGAAGTTCACGCTGTACATACAAACCTTTGCAGAATTGAGCCCGCCGAGTGTGGCTTTAACGCCCTCGTTGATGGATTTGTAGTAGCTCACTGTCGACTCCCAACTCATACCGCCGAGCAAACCGATCGTTTTCATTTTTTATTCCTTTAATTTCTGACTATCCCGATTAAAGCGTCATGCGTTAAAAATTTATAGTACGATCTTGCTGAAAATGAGACGAAGTCTTCGCTATTTAGCAAAAGGCTCGAATGAACCATCCGAGCCTTTGCTGTTTTGTCCGAATGTTTGTGTGGGTTAATACACCTCACACCAATCGGATTTCATGTCGATTAACGTCCAATCATCTCTGGAGTTCGCTTCGTCGAGTGCTTTATCAAGCTTACCCACATGGGACTCACGATCATACTTCCACTCGCGCTCGGCATCGGTGTGATGAACAATCATCGCCATTGAGTTTGGTTGACTGGTTGCCCACTGCATCATCGCTTGATCGCCGTCTGAGTTACCTACTGCTAGAATCGGCTTCTTACCGATAATATGCTGAATATTGCTGACCTTTCCGGCTTTGTCATCAATGGTCAAAATGGACGAACCTTTGGTAACGGTCGGATTACCGTCGTTGTAGCTGTAGTTGTATTTAAGTGCGCTACCGATGATCTGTTCTAACGGGATATTGTAAGCATCAGGAGCCCACGCCCTCATGAAATCAACGCCTCCGCCCGACACAATATAAGTCTTAAAGTCATGCTCTTGCAGGTAAGTCAGCATCTCTTTCATTGGCTGATAAGTAAGGTCTGTGTAGGCTTTGTTGAAGCGTTTATCTTTTGTTACCGTCAGCCATTGCTCAACGTCTTGCTGGTATTGCTCAACAGTCATACCAGAATGTGTCGCCATGATGATTTTCAATAGCCCTTCTTCACCGCTGCCCAGAACGCTCTCAATATCATCTTCGAGTACAAACTTAAACGGTGCTTCGGTTTTCCATTCAGGGTGATCAGGCGCCATCTCTTTTACACGATCTAGTGCAAAGGCTAATTGGAAGTAATAAGGCTTTTCCGACCAAAGCGTACCGTCGTTATCGAACACGGCAATGCGATCTTCAATTGCCACGAACGTATCAGACTCAGCTTTAGTGGCTTGCCCAACAAAGTCGACGATAGCGGATTTGCTCTCGCTGTCCTTCCAAGAAGGCAGCAAGTTGGGATCACAATCCTTTGCAAAAGATGAGAAAGAGATGCTAGATAAAATCGCAACTGACAAAAGGGTTATTTTCTTCATAGCACTACCATGTTGTTGAATTATTTGTAGGGTTTAATTCAATTCATCCTAGTTTGTCTACTCTTATTTGCCACTTATGAACACTATAACCAATGCTCATGTTGGTATTAGATTAGTACCACAGCTAAGCTGGCTGAGGGTGCTCTGCGATGTATTTATCGAGAACTTAAAAGGAGACAAACAAAAAAGCAGAACTTCAATTCCTCAAAGTTCTGCTTTAACAATCCATGACTGCTTACGCTCTGCGCTTTTTGAAAGCGTGCCAGCCGGCGCTGAAAATTGTTTTTAACACCACACCGAGTGCGCTTAGTTTTGGGTCGGCTTTCTTGCCAGAGGCAATGCGCCACATCTGATGTTCATACCAAACCAGCCCGACCATCGCCACCTTGTCTAATGCAGGTTTTCCTGTGGTTGGCACCGTTAGCGGCATGCCGTAACTAGGGTTTTCAATTAACTTGTTAGGGAAATCAGGATCAACCGCCATTGTGCGCGCAATGCCAATAAAATCGGTCGCCGAGGTGTTTAATGCGTCATTCATTGCTTGCGCGGTTCGAAAACCACCCGTGACCACCAGCGGCGTGCTCACAAGCTTTCTCGCCTTAACCATGTAATCCATAAAATACGCTTCACGTTTTACCGTGCTGGTCTTCAATGGCTCGGCTTTGTTCTTTGAACCCATCATCGATGGGCTTTCATAGGTGCCGCCGGAGATCTCAATCAGGTCGATACCGTTATCACTCAGTGTTTGCACAACCTGCATCGACTCTTCTTCAGTGAAGCCACCTTTCATGAAGTCAGCACTGTTGAGCTTAATTCCGACCGGGAAATCTTCACCGACCTCTTTTCGAATCGCGCGATAAACCTCAAGCACAAAACGAAGTCTGTTTTCGAGTGATCCACCCCATTTGTCTTGGCGTTGATTGTGTCTTGAAGACAAAAACTGACTCACGAGATAGCCATGAGCACCGTGGATCTGCACACCGGTAAAACCCGCTTGTTTTGAAAGCTTTGCACTCAGCGCGAATTTATCAATGATTGCGATGATTTCCGTCTCAGTCAGAGCTCGTGGCGTATTAAAGCCTTTTTCTAATCCACGCTCTAAAGAGATAGCCGAAGGCGCAACCGGGCTATCACATAAGAATTTAGGGATTTGCTTTCCTGGGTGGTTCAATTGCATCCATATCTGCGAACCATTTTGTGTTCCAGCCTTCGCCCACTCACGAAATACGCTTAAGTCACTTTGCTCATCCAACACAACGTTTTTAGGTTCACCAAGCGCACCTCTATCGACCATCACGTTGCCCGTCATGGATAGGCCAATTCCTCCTTGAGCCCAACGCTGGTAAAGCGTGACTAAACCTTGCTTAGGGTTATGATGTTTATCACCTAGCTGTTCACTCATTGCCGATTTGAACAGGCGATTTTTGATCACTTGGCCATTAGGAAGAGAAAAAGGGTCGTTGAGGCAGATCGGATTCATGCGCGTGGTTACTTTCTTTGGTTTATATATTGAGTCCAGTATGCCCTATTTTATCCGACAGTTTTTATCATTTAGTGCCTATTTCGAAGCAAGTTTCGCTCAATAATAAAATGCCAGCGGCATAGCAGCTGGCATTAATCGATTATAAATAGAATCTCAAAAACTGGGCTGACGCTGCTGAAATATGTCAACCAGAAAGGCTCGAACACCCTTTACG
The DNA here is from genome assembly GCF_041467595.1 of Vibrio sp. 10N.247.311.13. NCBI lineage: Bacteria > Pseudomonadati > Pseudomonadota > Gammaproteobacteria > Vibrionales > Vibrionaceae > Vibrio > Vibrio sp. 10N.247.311.13. The sequence continues at coordinate 74,473 of NZ_JBFSUX010000018.1, forward strand.
CTCATGGTAATTGTCGTTATTGTGATTCTCTACGCCATCATCACAAGGACTGTCTGAGAGTTATGAACAGCACGATTGAAACTATTCTGGGGCACCGCTCCATTCGTCAATATACAAATCAACCGATTGAAAAAGCACAACTTGATGTGATTATTCAGGCTGGTCTCGCGGCTTCATCATCGAGCTTACTGCAGGCTGTTTCTATCGTGAGAGTGACAGACAAAGAGAAGCGCAAACTGTTAGCTGAATACGCAGGTAACCAAGCTTACGTTGAGAATGCGGCTGAGTTTTTAGTGTTCTGTATCGACTATCAACGCCACGCTCAAATCAACCCTGAAGTGAAAACCGACTTTACTGAACTGACCCTGATTGGCGCGGTAGATTCTGGCATCATGGCGCAAAACTGCATGCTGGCGGCTGAATCTCTAGGTTTGGGTGGCGTGTACATTGGCGGGCTGCGTAACAGCGCACAACAAGTCGATGAACTGTTAGAACTACCACAACATACCGCCGTGTTGTTCGGGATGTGCTTAGGTCACCCGGCACAGCAACCAGAGGTTAAGCCTCGCCTTCCTGCTCATGTGGTGATGCACGAAAACCAATACCAACCGCTGAGCCTAGATGACATTGCCAGCTACGATGATTCGGTGCAAAGCTACTACGCAAGCCGTTCAAGCAACCAAAAGCAGAGCAGTTGGTCACAGCAGATCACTCAAAAGCTGTCTGGCGAATCTCGCCCACATATTCTGCCGTATTTGAACAGTAAGCAACTGACTAAAAGATAACGTTCAAGACGCTGCTTAGATAAATAAGCTACCTTTCCATCGCCACAAACAAAAATGTCAGCGTATTATACGCTGACATTTTTATTTATCCGGAGGCGGCTAGCTTACAGATATTTCTCAATCGGTAGCAATTGCAAAAAGCCTGACTGCATTCGTTCCCACTTACCCGTTTCTGGTTCGCTGTCCCAGCTTTGATCGCCTGAATACCAATACACATCACCGTCTTCCAGTTCCAAACGCCAGCTATTGTCGTCACTCATTGCTTGCTCAATAGTTTTTGCTAACGTTTCAGCAATCTCTTTATTCTCGATGATCAAAACCGATTCAGTATTGAGGTAGGTAGAACGCAAGTTGAAGTTAAATGAACCGATGCTCGCGATGCTGCGGTCGAATACGACTGATTTTGCGTGCAAGCCATAGGCCGTCTCAGGTGCACATTTCGACAAGTCCTGAGTCGATGCTTCACAAAGCTTAGATTCTGGTTTTAGCTCAAACAGGTCGATACCATGCTCCAACATATCGTAACGTCTGCCCGCATAAGCGGAGTGATTGGTCACCAGATCATTAGACGCCATAGAGTTCGTTAGCGCTTTTATCTCAACGCCCTTATTGTTCAACACTTGCCACTCTTCAAGCTGACCATCATCGAATACAAGGTAAGCCGATTCCAATAAGATCTCTTGTTTCGATTCACTCGCTAACTTACCTAGAAGAATCGCGGTCGCTTTCGGTTCATCGGTATTGTCTGAATCATCAGGAACAGGCTGATCGTAAACAAAACGCGCATTCACCCATGCCATCTCACCAATCACCTCTTTCAGCAAACTATCAGCAGCCTTACGATCTAGTGGCAATTCCGGGTAATTTTGATAATGCGGAACGACAATATTATCTATCTTCGAGAGATCAGGTTGCTCGTCATCACCCAGCATATCGACAGGGTAAGACCAACGGCTGTTCCAGTATTCAACAAAACTGGTTTGGATGGTGTTAACTACCGAGCCCATGACTAATACATCGCGGTCTCGGAAATTGATTTCATCAGAAAGGTCGAAGTATTCATCACCAATATTACGTCCACCCACCACAGACAAAGTACCATCGACGGTAAACGACTTATTGTGCATACGGCGATTTAAACGAGAAAAGTCGCCGACAAAGCTCAGCCATTTACTGAAACCGCGGCGTGTTGGTGTTGGGTTGAAGATACGAATCTCGACGTTCGGGTGTGCATCCAGTGCCGACAGCAACCCTTCACGTTCGTTGAGGTTGATATCATCCAGCATTACGCGAACCTTCACACCGCGCTCGGCCGCTGCTAATAAACGGCTAGCGAGATAGCTGCCCGATTCGTCAGAGTTCCAGATGTAATATTGAATGTCGATGGTGTGCTCGGCACTTTCGACCAGCGCTAATCGCTGTGCCAAGGCATCCCAACCAGACTCTTGCAGACGAACCGCAGTGGTGCCTTGCTCTAAAGCTTCAGGCTGAAATTCATTGGTTAGAACCGATAAAGAACTAGGTGCAGGAGAGGTTGGCGGTTCTGTTGGATGATCGATGCCTTCAGGAAGTGAAGAACACCCACCTAAAACGGCGATTAAGATTAACGTTAAACTGATGCGTTGGAGCACAGGCATGTATCTGACTTCCTTTTCACGATGGCGTCTTTAGAAACTTTCCGTACAGCTTTTCAATGAACAAGCTATTCCGATCTATTCATTGATTATTACTGCTAAAGCCTGAAATTTATAGGTAATTATCCAGTATAAATTTAAAGGTCGGTAAATTGGCCCACAAATCACTTAAGTTGGGTGAGTGCCAAACAGTATAAACTCAGCGGCTTTTCGACCATGTCAATGGTGAGCTCTATTCGGTCTGGGTGATGCTTCACCATTGTTTGGAGATCTAGTTTCACCGCTTGATTTCACACTAACAGGCGTGTCGACTTACTTATATGAGATTGTGCAAACGCATTACTTACGTAAGCGCTAAAGCTGTTGTTGATCTAAGGGCATGTAAGGATCAACACCGAAAACATTGTTCACGCTACGTACCCTTTATCGTCTCTCATTCTTGATGGTAGCTGGATATTATGAAGCTCTTGGTCGATCGCACTGGTGAACAGCTTTTAGAAATTCTGGAAGAGTCAGGAGATAAACTAACAGTTCAATTCATTAGTAATGAAGGCAATCGAATAGGTAAACCATTCCAAGATAGCTTGAGTGGATTATTCCTCGCGGGTTGGAAGCCTCGCACGACCTCAACTGCAAGACCCTAAAGTCAGCTTTGCGCTACACCAACTCTACCCGCTCGGCCGAGATGTAAAGTTACCTTCTGGAGATATCGCCACAATCGCGAGTTACGCCAATACCCATGCCGATGGCTACTATATGTCTGTGCGCCTCAACGATGAATTAACCCGACTCAAGATTACACCCGATTGGGAACTGCAACCTTCCACTCAAAGATTGGCTCTGCCTTATTACCCAGCCCCAAGAACTAAAGAAGAGCTCGACAACATTGACGATTTTGATGCGTGGGCGGGCGGCTTCTAAATACTCCTCACCTACGCCTAGTAGCACATAATACCCAAGTTATTATCAATTATTTTTTGACAATAATTCAAATGTAGCACTGTTTATCGTTTCAAATATTCCCACTATTATTTATCCATCGACACAGACTGCAGCTCAATGAACAAAGAGTGGCACTGTAAACACAGACAAATCACCATTTCGGTGAAAAACAATATAGGTACCAACATGACTCAACTAACTATCGTCGCAAACATCGTCGCTAACGAAGACAAAATTGAATTGGTTAAAGCAGAGCTGCTAAAGCTGATTGATATTACTCGCGCTGAAGAAGGCTGCATCAACTACGACCTTCACCAAGACAATGAAAACCCAGCACATTTCACTTTCTACGAAAACTGGACATCACGTGAACTTTGGCAAACACACATGGGTAATACTCACCTTGCTGAATACATGGCAGCAACCGAAGGCAGTGTTACGTCATTTACACTTAACGAGATGACTAAGATCGCTTAAGTACAGTTTCTGTAGTCTGTTACTAGAAAGCACACTGACAAGCTATCGAGTTCGATTTGGAAGCCCCGCTGCACGTCAGCGGGGCTTTTTCATTTATGCGGATATCGTCAGCTGCCTTAGTTAGAGCTTCAAACGGGGCAGAATAAAGTCGATAAACGCCGAGATACGTTTAGAGACCGATGACGACTTGTAGTAAACCGCATTCACTCGCTCTCGGTCTGTGTTGGCAAGTTTGTCTTGTTCCAGAATAGGGATTAGGCGACCCGCAGCCATATCTTCCTGCACCATAAACCCCGATAAACAAGCTATCCCATTTCCAGCTAGTGCTAGTTGACGCACGGTTTCACCATTACTGGCTGTCACAGTAGGCGCGACATCACTTTGGTTTGGCAAAGGCCAATGGTTAAGCACTTTGTTACCCGCAAATCCCACAACTTGATGCGAACTCAAATCTTCAGGTTTGGTGGGCAACCCACGCTTAGCGAGATAACCAGGTGACGCCACAATATGGAGTAAGCTTTTACCTAACGGTCGAGCGTGCAGTGTTGAATCGGACAGCTTACCGATTCGAATCGCAACATCAGTTCTCTTTTCGAGAAGATCAACGAAGCCTTCGTTGGAAGTGAGTTCCAACTCAATGTCTGGGTAAGCCTCTTTGAATGACTGCACCAACGGCACTAGTTGGTGAAATACGAATGGACTGGCGGCATCGACTCTTAAACGACCTTTTGGCAACTCACCGCGCGACACGATTTCTTCTTCCGCGCTCTGAATCATCTGTAATCCCACCCTGACTGAATCGACAAACTGCCGTCCTTCCTCCGTCAATTCCACGCGTCTCGTTGTTCGGTTGAATATTGAGACGCCGAGTTGTAACTCAACCTTACTCACCGAGCGAGACACCTTGGCGACCTGCACATCCAGCGCCTCTGCCGCCGCAGAAAAACCACCAGCATCGACAACGGTGAGTACCATTTCTAAATCATCTGAACGGGTTAACATGAGGCTCCTTCGCTATCTTCATTTTGTTTAATGTCATCTCGCTTGTGCTCATCACAGCTCAAATCACGGTGTCTTTTCGATCTCATCAGCTTAATCCAATGATCGGCTAACCCTCCAATTATTGCAAATATCACAAAGGTTATTTGTTAATGATGGCATTTTTCACAAATATATTTTGCTAGATAATCCTCGCCATCAAACGAAGCGCTCCTATTGCAGTCACAAGCTGCCCCATTTTATCGCGCTCGGTACTTAACAAAGAACAGTAAGAGAGATGATTATGCCACTAGCATTACTTGCATTGACGCTCAGCGCCTTTGCCATCGGAACCACAGAATTTGTCATCGTAGGCTTGATTCCTACCATGGCGAGCGACTTGAATGTATCTCTGCCATCAGCAGGCCTATTAGTCAGTTTATACGCGCTTGGCGTTGCTATTGGCGCACCAGTCTTAACGGCATTAACCGGCAAATGGAATCGTAAAGCGGTGTTGCTGACCGTGATGGCATTGTTTGTCATTGGTAACTTATTGGCGTGGCAAGCTCCAGGCTATAACACGCTGATCGCCGCACGAATTTTGACTGGCCTTGCCCATGGTGTGTTCTTCTCGATTGGATCGACCATCGCGACAGGTTTGGTTTCAAAAGATAAAGCAGCCAGTGCCATTGCGATCATGTTTACGGGTTTAACGGTTGCATTGGTAACTGGAGTACCACTGGGCACTTATATCGGCCAAACCTTTGGCTGGCAAGCGACCTTCTTGATCGTTGCTCTGCTTGGCCTTATTGCTCTTATCGGTAGTGCTATCTTGGTTCCAAGCAACCTTAAGCAACCACCTGCGGCGAAGATTTCGGCACAACTAAAGGTTCTAACTCAACCACGCTTACTGTTGGTTTACGCTATCACAGCACTAGGTTATGGCGGTACGTTCACAGCGTTTACGTTCCTTGCTCCAATACTGGAAAATGTATCAGGGTTTGATTCGAGCTCTATCAGTCTCATCATGTTGGTTTACGGTGTGTCAGTGGCGGTAGGTAACATCTGGGGCGGAAAAATGGCCGACAAGATGGGCCCGATTAAAGCGTTGACCGTTATCTTCTCTGGTTTAGCCGCAGTACTGGTGGTATTCAACTTTACCGCAGTAAACCCTTACGCAGCTGTTGCTACCATTTTGGTTTGGGGTGCATTCGCATTCGGTAACGTTCCAGGACTACAAGTGTATGTTGTGAAACTGGCTGAGAAATACACACCAGACGCCGTCGATGTCGCTTCTGGATTGAACATTGCAGCCTTCAACGTCGGTATTGCATTAGGCTCATGGGGCGGTGGTTTGATTGTCGCGAAATCTGGATTAATGAACACCCCTTGGGTAGGTGCTGTGATCGTTTTGATCGCTCTTGTTCTGACTCGATTCAGTGGTGCGTTAGATAAGAAGCAAGCACAACAAGCTGTTCCATCTAGCATCTAGCAAGAATAGAAAAAACAAAGCCCGAACCTAGGTTCGCAATGCCGTTCGGATAAGCATTACTGTTTGAATCTAAACGGATATTTAGCTGGAA